>NZ_JBHVPD010000009.1:0-46068 GCF_042887525.1 Kitasatospora sp. NPDC057936 | reverse complement strand
GGGGGTGTTTACGCCTCGTAGCGGGGGCCACACCTCCATATGGTGGGTGTGTTCCCCACCCGGGAGTCGGCGCCGGGGGCCGGAAGGCCTCCGGGCGGGGGCGCCCCGGCGAGTCGGGGAGCAGCGGCCGTTTCGCGCGGTGGGCGGCGCGGTGGGCGGCTCAGCCGCGGACGGTGGCCTCGAAGGCGTGCAGGTAGGGGTTGACCGAGCGGACGTCGGACACCGCCAGACCGGCCTCCTCCATCAGCCGGACGAGGCTGTCCTTGGAGTGCTTGGCGCCGCCGACGTTGAGCAGCAGCATCAGGTCCATCGCGGTGGTGAAGCGCATCGACGGGCTGTCGTCGACGAGGTTCTCGACGACCACGACGCGCGCGCCCGGCCGGGCCACGGCCACGACGTTGCCGAGGGTGCGGCGGGTGCTCTCGTCGTCCCACTCCAGGATGTTCTTGATGATGTAGAGGTCGGCGCGGACGGGGATGTCCTTGCGGCAGTCCCCGGGCACCAGGCGGGCCCGCGCGGAGAACGCGCCGCCGTCCTGGAGCCGCGCGTCCGCCCCGGCCACCACCTTGGGCAGGTCGAGCAGGGTGCCGTGCAGCGCCGGGTGCTTCTCCAGCAGGCTGGCGAGCACGTGGCCCTGGCCGCCGCCGATGTCCGCCACCGAGTCGACGCCGGTGAGGTCCAGGTACTCGGCGAAGTCCCGGGCGGACTGCCGGCTGGAGGTGGTCATCGCCTTGTCGAAGACCTTCGCCGAGTCGTGCGCGTCGCTGTGCAGGTAGTCGAAGAACTCCTTGCCGAACAGCTCGGGGAAGACGTTGCGGCCCGAGCGCACCGCCTCGTCCAGCTTCGGCCAGGCCTCCCAGGTCCACGGCTCGGTGCACCACAGGGAGATGTAGCGCAGCGAGTTGGGGGCGTCCTCGCGCAGCAGGCGGGACATCTCGGTGTGCTCGAAGCGCTCCTCGCCGGGCACGGTGGCCGCGGTGGTCGCGCCGGGCTCGCCGGTCGCGGTCGTCGCGCCGGTCGCGGTCGTCGCGGTGGTCTCGGCAAAGATGCCGTAGCAGGTGAGCGCGCGCAGCAGGCGGCGCAGCGGGCGGGGTTCGGTGTCGAGCGCGGCGGCGAGCTCGGTGACGGTCATCGGGGTGTCGCCGAGCGCGTCGGCGACGCCGAGCCGGGCGGCGGCCCGGACGGCCGCGGCGCAGGCGGCGCCGAAGACGAGCTCGCGCAGGCGCATCGCGGCCTGGGGGCTGGTGTGGGCGGGTGCGGTGGTCATGGGCGGTCCTTACGGGTGGGTGCGGCGGTGTCAGCAGCGGCCGGAGGGCTCGGAGACGGCGCAGGTGTTGCGGGCGAAGGTGTTGCCGGTGCCGGTGTCGCGGTCGGCGAGGTCCGCGGGGCCGTTGCCGCTCAGCGTGTTGCCGGTGACGGTCGCACGGGTGTTGGGGATGCCGACGACGCTCTTGAACAGGACGATGCCGCCGGAGAAGTCCGTGCGGCCGGCGTTGTCGTGGACCTCGTTGTCGGTGACCCGGGTGTCCTCGGTGCCGGTGAGCACGATGCCGGCGCCCTGGATGGCGCCGAGGCGGGGATTGGCGGGGCAGAACTTGTTGTTGGCGACCACCCGGTTCTTCCTGACGTCGAGGTCCCCGGCCCGGGGCACGCCCTCGTCGCCGACCACGAAGACCCCGCTGCAGTTGCCGGTGATCTCGTTGCCCTGGACGGTCAGCACGCGCAGCCGGCGGACGGTGACGCCGACGCGGTTGCCGGAGAGCTCGTTGCCCTCGACGCGGGTGCCCCCGGTGTCGGGCGCGCCGCCCTCGCGGTAGGCGTAGTTGGCGAGGAAGACGCCGGACTGGCCGTTGTCGGTCGCGCGGTTGCCGAGGATGACGGCCCTGGTGGAGATCTCCTGGCTGATGCCCTGCTGGCCGTTGTCGTGGACGTAGGTGGCGCGGACGGTCAGGCCCGTGGTGCCGCTGGCGTCGATGCCGTTCTTGGCGAAGCCGGTGACGGCGAGGGCCTCGATGGTGACGTCGGACAGCGGGGCCGCCTCGGTGCCGTCCACGCAGACGCCGTGGCCGGCGGCGGCGCACGCGTTCTCGGTGCCGTCGCCGCGCGCGATCACGCTGGCCGGGCCGGCGCCGCGCAGGGTGAGGCCGGGGGTGGTGATCCGGACGCTGCCGCGGTACGTGCCGGGCAGGACCTGCACGGTGTCGCCGGGCCGGGCGGCGTCGACGGCCTGCTGGATCGATTCGCCCGGGTGGACGAGGAGCAGGGCGCCTCCGTCCGCGTGGGCGGGGGTGACGGCGAGGACGGTGGTCAGGGCGGTGGTCAGGGAGCAGACCGCGGCGGTGGCCGCGGCGAGGTGGTGGACCCGACGCGTGGGCATGTGTGGTGACCTGTTTTCTTCCTCCGCGCAAGGTCCGGGCCGTGGGCGCGGGGCGGTTCTCACGCGGTGTGGGGGGCTCGTGACAGCCGGTGGGGATGGCCGAACCGACGCTATGGGCGCCCGGGTGGGCCCGCCACCAGGGCTGGGCTGCGGGACTGACGGGGCGTCGGCCGGGCGGGCGAACGCCGCCCCCGGGGTGGACGGGGCCCGTTTTCGGGACACGCCCGGCCGCGTGGCATGCTCGGGGCCGTGAACAGCACCGCTCTCGTACCGCCCGCCGCCACCGCCCGCAACCCGATCGGCGCCCACGTGCCGGTCGCCGCCCGCGGGCTGGCCGGGACCGGCCTCGCGTACGCGCGGCGGGTCGGCGCCGAGACGGTCCAGGTGTTCGTGGCCAACCCGCGCGGCTGGGCCACGCCCCCGGGCAACCCCGCGCAGGACGAGGAGTTCCGCGCCGCCTGTGCCGAGCAGGGCGTCCCGGCCTGGGTGCACGCGCCCTACCTGATCAACTTCGGCTCGGACAACCCCGCGACGAGGGAGCGCTCCGCCGTCTCGCTGCGCCACTCGCTGCTGCGCGGCCACGCGATCGGCGCCCTCGGCGTCGTCCTGCACACCGGCTCCGCCGTCGGCACCGCGCCCGGCGGCGGATCCCGCCGGGCCGAGGCGATGGCCCAGGTGCGGGCGGACGTCCGGCCGCTGCTGGACGAGCTCGACGCGCTCGGCGACGACGCGCCCTGGCTGCTCCTGGAGCCGACGGCCGGTCAGGGCAGCTCGCTCTGCTCCCGCATGGAGGACCTCGCCGAGTACGTCGAGGCGCTGGAGGGCCACCCGAAGGTCGGCGTCTGCCTCGACACCTGCCACGCCTTCGCGGCCGGGCACGACCTCGCCGCACCGGGCGGCGTCACCGCGGCGCTGGACGCGCTGGTCGCGGCCGCCGGTCCCGGCCGGCTGCGGCTGATCCACGCCAACGACTCCGAGGACGTCGTCGGCGCGCGCAAGGACCGGCACGCCAACATCGGTGCGGGGATGATCGGCGCGGAGCCGTTCCGCGAGCTGTTCGAGCACCCGGCGACGGCCGGCGTGCCGCTGGTCGTCGAGACGCCCGACCGCAAGCACGGCGGGGACGGCACCGGGCACGCGATGGACATCACCGCCCTCAAGGAACTGCGCGAGCGGGCCGCCGTCCGCGTGTAGCCGGCCCGGACGTGGCCGCCGTCCGGGCGTGGCCGACTCGGGTCTGGTCGACCCGGGTGCCGTAGCGGGGCCCCGCTCGGGCTGCCGGTCCGTACCGGCGGTGCGAGGCTGGATCGACATCACCGCCACCGGCCCCTGGGGGTCCCGCCATGACCGCGTCCCGACCGACCGCGCGGACCGCCGCGACGACGATCGCGACCCGGCTCGCCGCGCTGCCGTGCGGCCGCCGCGGCAAGTGGGTGGTGCTGGCGGTCTGGCTGATCCTGCTGGTCGCCACCGGCCCGCTGGCCGGGAAGCTCATGGGCGCCGAGGACAACCAGGCGTCCAGCTGGCTGCCCGGCAACGCCGAGTCGACGAAGGTGCTGAACGAGCAGCGCGCCTTCCAGCCGATCGAGACCGCCCAGGCCGTCGTCGTCTACGACCGCCCCGGCGGCCTCACTCCCGCCGACCGCGCCCAGGGTGCGCGGGACGCGGTCACGTTCGCGACCGCCCCGCACGTCCTCGGGCCGGTCGTCGGACCGGTGGTCTCCGGCGACGGACAGGCCATGCAGACGATCGTCCCGATCGACGTCGGCACCAACGGCTGGAACGACCTGCGCCCCGCCGTCGACAGCCTGCGCGCCACCGCCGCCGCCGACAGCCACGGCATGACCACCCACGTCACCGGCCCGGCCGGGGTCGGCGCCGACCAGGCCAAGGCGTTCGCCGGCATCGACAGCTCCCTGCTCGCCGCCACCGTCAGCGTCGTGATCATCCTGCTGCTGCTCACCTACCGCAGCCCGGTGCTCTGGACCCTCCCGCTGATCTCCGCCGCCAGCGCGCTCGTCGTCTCCGAGGCCGTCATCTACCTGCTGGCCAAGCACGCCGGACTCACCGTCAACGCGCAGAGCGCCGGCATCCTGGTCGTCCTCGTCCTCGGCGCGGGCACCGACTACGCCCTCCTGCTCACCGCCCGCTACCGCGAGGAGCTGCGCCGCCACGAGGACCGCCACGAGGCGATGGCGTTCGCCCTGCACCGGGCCGGGCCCGCCATCCTGGCGTCCTCGGCGACGGTCGTCGCGTCGATGCTGTGCCTGCTGATCGCCGAGATGAACTCCACCCGCGGCCTCGGACCGGTGTGCGCCATCGGGGTGCTGGTCGCGCTGACGGCCATGCTCACGCTGCTGCCCGCACTGCTGGTGATCATGGGGCGGTGGGTGTTCTGGCCGGTCAAGCCCGCCTACGGCACGGCCGAGCCGACGAAGACGGGCCGCTGGGCGCACATCGGCGCGTGGATCGCCCGCCGCCCGCGCAAGGTCTGGGTCGGGACGGCGCTCGCCCTCGCGGCCTGCTGCGCGGGGCTGGTGTCCCTCAACGCCAACGGGCTCGGCACGGCAGCCTCGTTCACCGGCACACCGGACTCCGTCGTCGGCCAGCAGGTGCTGGAGCAGCACTTCCCGGGCGGCACGGGCTCACCCCTCACCGTCATCTCGACGGCGGCGGACGCCGGCGCCGTACGGGCCGCCGCGCAGTCGACGCCCGGCGTCGCCGGGACGTCCGTGCCCGTGACGCACGCCGGGCAGGCCCTCTTCCAGGCCACGCTCACGGACCCGCCGGACAGCCAGGCGGCGAAGGACACCGTGGACCGGGTCCGCACCGCCGTCCACGCCGTCCCGGGCGCCGACGCCAAGGTCGGCGGCAACACCGCGGTGATCCTCGACGCCGGGCGGGCCGCCGGCAACGACAACCGGGCGATCATCCCGCTCGTCCTCGGCGTCGTCCTGGTGATCCTGGCGCTGCTGCTGCGGGCCGTCACCGCGCCGCTCGTGCTGATCGCGACCGTCGTGCTCTCGTACGCGGCGGCGCTGGGCATCAGCGTGCTCTTCTTCGAGCACGTCTTCGGGTTCCAGGGCGAGGACAACGCGTTCCCGCTGTTCGTCTTCGTCTTCCTGGTCGCCCTGGGCATCGACTACAACATCTTCCTGATGACGCGCGTCCGCGAGGAGTCCGCCCACCGCGGCACCCGCCAGGGGGCGGTCGCGGGCCTCGCCGCCACCGGCGGCGTCATCACCTCGGCGGGGCTGATCCTCGCCAGCACCTTCGCCGTGCTCGGCACCCTGCCCGTCGTGGGCCTGGCCGAGATCGGCTTCGCCGTCGCGCTCGGCGTGCTCATCGACACCCTGGTGGTGCGGTCGGTGCTGGTCACCGCGCTCACCGTCGACCTCGGCCGGCACATCTGGTGGCCGAGCCCGCTCTCCCGGCCGGCCGACGTCCGGCAGATGGAGCCGAGCGGACACGCGTGAGCCCGGGGAGCGCCGAACACTCCCCGGGCCCACGGCCGGATCAGCTGGATCAGCAGTCCCCGATGCAGGCGTCCTCGCTGTGCTCGTGGACGTTGAGCCAGTTGGCGTGCGGGCCGAAGAGGCCGACGCCGGCCGAACCCGACTCCAGGCTCTGGCCGGACGACGAGTCCGACGCGTGCCAGTGCGCCATCGCCGGCGCCGGCGCCGCGAAGGCGGCGGCACCCGTCACGGCCGCGATCACGGCGAACTTGCGGATGTTTCCACGAAGCGACATCAGATGTCCTTTGGGTGGTCTCTGGTCTCTGGCATGAAGGCGCGCCCGGGGCCGGCCACACGCACACCCGGCCGCCCCGCGGGCACCAGCACAGATTTGCACACGAACCCGCACGAACCCGCCCACGCCGCAACCCCACTGAGACAACCGGGTGACCGATCTCCCTCGCCCGGGTGAAGGCGGACCGCCGGGCCTCACCCGAACGGCCGTCAGTGCTGCCGGGTGGGCGCGAGGGAGAAGTCGGCGAACTCGACGTGCTGCGCGCTCGCCGGGCCCCACGTGGTGTCGTGGCCGCCGTAGAAGGTGGAGAAGAGCACGCCGGAGAACGGGATCCCGGCAATGCCCTTGGCCACGCCCGGCGCCGCGTACACCTGCTCGGCGTCGTACCACACGGTGACGTCACCGGTGCCGCGGTCCACCAGCTGCTCGACGGTGTGCCACCGGCCGTCCGCCTGGAAGCGCCAGTCGCCCAGGCCCTCGTCGACGCCGTAACCCGTCGGGCCGGAATTGGCCGGCGTGTAGAGGTAGACCTCGCCGTTGTCCGGCACGCCCTTGGCGCCGCGCCACATGTACCGCGTCGACCACCCGTCACCGTGGTTCCCGCCCGACTCCGCGCCGATCCGGCCGCCGTAGAGCCCGGGCAGCTTGCCGGCCCTGCCCCAGTCGCGCCCGACGGGGAACTTGACGGCGTACCGGAGGTCGAGGGTCGTCCCGTCGGCGAGGCCGGACAGGCCGAGCGCGTCGAGGCTGGTGTAGAACTGCCCGCCCCCGGGATTCGGGCAGTCGGCGCACTGGTTCGCGGACGAGCCCGCCCCGTACGCGACTTGGAGCGCCGACCCGCCGCCGCCCGGCACCGACGGATCGTCGACGGCACTCAAGTCGGCGCCGCCCCAGGCCCCTTGGTCGGCCACACCCCACGCACGCCGCCACTGGTCCGTCCCGTACCCGCGGAAGTCCCCCTTCCAGGACCCCGCCGCGGCAACGGCGTTCGACGGCGCGGCCGGCTTCGACCGGGCACGGGCCGGCGCGGCGGAGCACCCGGAGACGGCGGCCAGCACAAGGGCGCTCAGAACGACTGCGGCGGTGGTGCGCTTCACGGGACTCCTCGGTCCGGGGATCGGCCAACCGCCCGATCATGCCGGACGGCGCGGCGGCGGGCGCCACTCGGACGGGTCCGGTCGGCGGGCGGGGGGTGGGGGTTGTGACTACGGTGCGGTGCGAGGGGGTCACCGAGCGAGAGGCGAGTGGGTTTCATGGCCGGCAAGTTCGAGCTGTACACCGACGAGACCGGGATGCACCGGTTCCGGCTCAAGGCGAGCAACGGGTCGATCGTCGTGACGAGCGACCCGCAGGAGAGCCGGGACGACTGCATCCGGAGCATCGAGTCGATCCGCAAGCTCGCGCCGTACGCGGAGCTCAAGGAGGCGGCCGCCGGATAGCGGACCCCCGTGTGCGGGTCGGCGGTGCAAATCGCCGACCCGCGTTCGTTTGTACGACAGATCCCTTTGGCCGAATACATGCCGGGCCCGGTCACAACACTGACATGCGCGTCGTCATCGTCACCGAGTCGTTTCCGCCCGAGGTCAACGGAGTCGCCCACAGCGTGCTGCGGACGGCCGAGCATCTGGTCCGCCGGGGCCACCACCCCCTTGTCATCACTCCCGCTCCCGCGCGCGGCGCCGAGTGCCCGCCGCACACGTTCGGCGCCGGCACGGACGCGGCGCAGCTGCCCGTCGTGCGGATACCGTCCGTGCCGCTGCCCGGCTACCCGCAGGTGCGGGTGGCGCTGCCGAGCCGGCGGCTGACCGCCGCGATCGCGGCGCACCGGCCGGACGTCGTGCACCTGGCCAGCCCGTTCGTCCTCGGGGCGCGCGGGATGCAGGTCGCGGCCCGGCTCGGGGTGCCCGCCGTCGCCGTCTACCAGACCGACCTCGCCGGGTACGCGCACGCCTACCGGGCGGGGCGCGGGCTCGGGGAGGCGGCCGCCTGGCACCGGATCCGGACCGTCCACCGGGCCGCCGCCCGGACGCTGGCGCCGTCGACGCCCGCCGTCCAGGACCTCACCGCGCACGGGGTGCCCCGGGTGCAGCTGTGGCCGCGCGGGGTGGACTCGGTGCGCTTCCACCCCCGGCACCGCGACGAGGCCCTGCACCGGGCGCTGGCCCCGGGCGGGGAGGTGCTGGTCGGGTACGTGGGCCGGCTGGCGCCCGAGAAGCGGGTCGACCTGCTGGCCGCCGCCTCGGCGCTGCCCGGGGTACGGGTGGTGGTCATCGGGGACGGGCCGTCCGCCCCGGGCCTGAAGGCCTCGATGCCCGGCGCGGTGTTCCTCGGGCGGCGGACCGGCGAGGAACTCGCGCGATGTTTCGCCACGCTGGACGTGTTCGTCCACACCGGCCCGCTGGAGACCTTCTGCCAGACCATCCAGGAGGCGATGGCGAGCGGCGTGCCGGTGGTCGGACCGGCCGCCGGCGGGCCGCTGGACCTCGTCGGCCACCACCGGACGGGCCTGCTCGTGCCGCCCAGGGACGGCGCGGCCGTCGCCCGCGCGGTGGCCGGGCTGGCCGCCGACCCGGAACTGCGGGCCGCGTACGGCCGGGCCGGGCGCGCCGACGTGACCGCCCGCACCTGGGAGGCGGTCGGGGACCTGCTGCTGCGGCACTACGCGGAGGTGCTCGCGGAGCACCGCGGGGTCGCCGTCCCGTCGCCCGCCGCTCCGCCGGTGGTGGACGTGCCGCAGGCCGGGCCGGCCGCCGTCACCGAGGAACTGCCGGCATGAACGGGGGCACGGACGGGACCACGGACGGGTCGCTGCGGATCGTGCGGCTCGCCAACTTCGTCACCCCGGTGTCGGGCGGGCTGCGGACGGCGCTGCGGCACCTCGGCGCCGGGTACCGCGCGGCCGGGCACCGGCCGGTGCTCGTCGTGCCCGGCGAGCGGCGCTCCGAGGAGGAGACCGAGCAGGGCCTCGTCGTCACGCTGCCCGGGCCGGTGCTGCCGGGCAGCGGCGGCTACCGGCTGCTCACCGACCGCCGGGCGGTGGCCGCCGAGCTCACCAGGCTCTCCCCCGACCGGCTGGAGGTCTCCGACCGCACCACCCTGCGCTGGACCGGCGGCTGGGCCCGGCGGCACGGGGTCCGCTCGGTGATGGTGTCCCACGAGAGCGCCGCCGGGGTGCTCGGCACGTGGGGCGTGCCCGGTCCGCTCGCCGCCCTGGCCGCCGACCGGCTCAACGCGGCGACGGCGCGCGCGTACGACACCGTCGTCTGCACGACCGACTGGGCGGCGGCCGAGTTCCGGCGCCTCGGCGTGCCCAACCTCGCGCGCGCCCCGCTCGGCGTGGACCTGGACACCATGCGCCCCCTGTCGGCCCCCGCGCGGGCGCACGAGCGGGCCAGGTACGCCGACCCGGACCAGGCGCTGCTGGTGCTGTGCTCGCGGCTCTCGCAGGAGAAGCGGCCCGAGCGCGCGATCGAGGCGCTCGCCGAACTGCGGGCCCGGCGGGTGCCCGCGGTGCTGGTGGTCGCGGGCACCGGCCCGCTGCGGGAGCGGCTCGCGGCGCGGGCCGACCGGCTGCGGCTCCCGGTGCGCTTCCTCGGGCACGTGAGCCGCCGGGAGGCGCTGGCCCAGCTGCTGGGCTGCGCGGACGCCGTGCTCGCGCCCGGTCCGGTGGAGACCTTCGGGCTGGCCGCCATGGAGGCGCTCGCGTGCGGGACACCCGTGGTGGCCAGCCGCTCCTCGGCGCTGCCGGGGCTGGTCGGTCTCGCGGGCGTGGCCGCCGCCGACACCGGCGAGGGATTCGCCGCCGCGGTGGGGCGGTTGCTGGCGCGGCCGGAGGACGCCCGGCGCGCGGCCGCCCGGGCGCGGGCGGAGCGGTACGCGTGGCCGGCGGCGGTGGCCGCGTTCCTGGCGGCGCACGGGGTGCCCCACTCCGGCGCCGGGAGGCCGGATGCCGGCACCGGGGAGGGGGTCCGCGATGAGCGTGCTCGACACGCGTGAGTGGACGGCGGACGGGCGGCGGCCCGCGGGCGGGCCGGTGCGGTTCGTCGCGCTCGGCGACTCGCTCACCGAGGGTGTCGGCGATCCCGTCGGGGACGGCTGGCGCGGGTGGGCCGCCGTGCTGGCCGGGTCGCTGGCACCGGAGGGGACGGCCGTCGAGTTCACGAACCTCGCCCGGAGCGGCGCCCTGACCGTCGATCTGACGACGAGTCAGCTACCGGCGGCGCTGGAGCGCAGGCCGGAGCTGGCGGCGGTCGTGGTCGGCGGGAACGACACCCTGCGGGCCGGCTTCGACATCCGCCGCACCGCCCTGGAGCTGGACGCCACCCTCGGCGAACTGTCCGGCCACAGCGCCCGGTTGCTCACCGCCTGCCTGCCGGACCCCGGCGCGCTGCTGCGCCTGCCGGCTCCGCTCGCCCGGCCGCTCGCCCGGCGGATGCGGGCGGTCAACACCGTCGTGCACGCCCTCACCGCGCGCCACCGCGCCCTGCACCTGCACATCGCCGACCTGCCCTGGTGCGAGGAGCGGCGGCTGCTCAGCGTCGACCGTCTGCACCCCAGCGCGGACGGACACCGGCTGATCGCCCGCCGCTTCCACGAACTGCTGGCCGCCGACGGCCGCGACCTCGGCCCCGCGCCCGGCGGCGAACCCGCCGAACGCCCGCCCGGCCGGGCCGCCGACGTGTGGTGGATGGCCACCCGGGGTACCCGCTGGGTCGCCGCCCGCAGCACCGACCTCCTCCCGGGGCTCCTGGCCCTCGCGGCGACCGAGGGCCTCGCCCGCCTGCGCGGCGCGACCGGCCGGCACGACGAACAGATGGCCCGGGCGGCGGCCCAGGCCCTGGCCTCCCTGGGCTGAGGGCGCTTCCCCGGGCCCTGGCCTCCCTGGGCTGAGGGCGCTTCCCCGGGCCGGGGCGCTCGGGCGTGTCCTTCGGATCGGGCGGCCACTGACGGGTGATCACCGGTGGCGCGCGCGTGGAACCGGGCAGGTATCCGGCGGTGTCGTCCGGAGGGACGTGATCACCGAGCCGGACCGGAGGGAGTGCCGAGTGGAGGCGTCATCGAGGGTGGAGGCATCGCCGACGAGCGGGCGGGAGCTGCTGGCGGCGGCGGGCGTGCTGTTCCCGGACGAGCAGGGGCGGGTGCTGGTGGTGCGGCTGCCGTACGACCGCAAGCACCCGGTGGCGATCCCCGGCGGCGGCTGGGAGCCGACGGACCTCTCGCCGCGTGGGACCGCGCTGCGCGAGATCGCCGAAGAGCTCGGGTTCACGCCCCGGCTCGGGCCGCTGGCCTGCATCGACTGGACGCTCGACGACCACCGTCCGCCGATCGCCGCCCACCTGTACTGGGCGGAGCCGATCGGCTCGGCGCAGGCGGCGGCGATCCGGGCGGACGCGGCGGAGGTCGGCGGCTGGGTCTGGCTGTCGCCGGAGGCGGCGGCGCACGCGCTGCCGCCCAGGCTGTCGCGCCGGGTGACGGCGTGCCTGCGGGCACCCCGCGCGGCCGGCCCGCTGGAACTGGAGGACAGTTGGCCGGCCGGCCACTCGCTCGAACACCTCCCGGCCGCGCCGCCGCCGCCCGAGTACACCGGGCCCGCCGGGATCCCCGAGCTCCAGGGCCACGGGGAACCGGACCCGGCACCGCCGCTGGACCGGGCCGCCTTCATCGCCTCCCGCCCCCGGATCCGGGCCAAGGCGCGCGCGGTGTTCACCGACGGCGCCGGGCGCGTGCTGCTCGTCCGGCTGAAGCCGTGGGACGGGCCGCGCGGACGGGTGCCGTACTGGACGCTCCCGGGCGGCGGCATCGAGGCGGACCGCGAGCTGCCCCGGGCGGCGGCCCGCCGGGAGGTCCGCGAGGAGCTGGGGTGGGAGGTCGAGCCGGGGCGGCTGCTCGTCCTGGACTGGCTGCCGTCCTCCGCCGCCGATCCGGCGCTCGACCGGGACACCGCCGTCCTCGTCTACGTCTACGACGGCGGCACGGCGACGGACCGGATGCTCGCCGCGATCGCCCTCGCCGAGGACGAGTTGGTGGACTGGCGCCTGTGCGAACCGGCCGAGGCCCGGGCCCTGCTGTCCGCGCCCTCGTGGGACCGGACGGCCGCCGCCCTGGCCGCCCGGGAACGCGGCCGCGGCCCGCTCGAACTGGTCGACGGGCGGCCGGTGGGATAGCAGCCGGGCGGCGGTGTGATCCACACTGGGAGGCATGCAGAACGTGATCGGAGAGGTGCTGGCCGGCCGTCGGGTGGCGTCGGTCAGCGGTGGCGGCCGGCTGGACCTCACGCTGGACGGCCCGGTGACCGTCCGGGTGGCGCACGAGTTCCGGTTCGCGGCGCCGTCCTTCGCCGCGCCCGCCGAGGTGGAGCACTTCTTCCCGGCCCTGACCGTCCGCCCGACGGCGACGCTGCTCGCGCTCGTCGGCCGGACCGTCGGCTCGGCCCGGGTCACCCCGGCCGGCGGCCTGGAGCTGGACTTCACGGGCGGCGGTGCGCTGTCCGTCCCGCCGCACGCGGTGCTGGCGCCGTGGAGCGTGGTGACGCCGGAGGGCGAGCTGTGCGCGGCACTGCCGGGCGGCGAGGTCAGCTGGGCGGGGTGAGCCGGGGCGGGGCCGGGCCGGCGGACGGTGGTCCGCCGGGCCCGGGGCCCTCGCGTCCGGGTCAGACCTCCATGTCCGCCTCGATCTTGACGAGCTGGTGGCGGGCCATCGCCAGGTTGGCGCGGCCCTTGTCCAGCGCGAGGTAGAGGAACAGGCCCTTGCCGGTGCGGCCGGTGAGCGGGCGGATCAGGTGGTACTGGCTGCTGAGGGTGATCAGGATGTCCTCGATGCCGTCCTGCAGGCCCAGCATGTCCATGGTGCGCATCTTGGCGCGGACCACGTCGGTGTTCCCGGCGGCGGCCACGTTGAGGTCCAGCCCGCCGGGGCCGTCGAGGGTGGCGAGCGCCATGCCGCTGTTGTAGTCGACGAGCGCGGCGCCGATGGCGCCCTCGATGGAGGTCATGGCCTGCTTGAGGGCGCCGGCTGCGTCGGTCATTTCGTGACTCCGTTTCGGTGGTTCGGTGATGGGGTGGTCGAACAGGGGCGGGGGGTCAGGGGCGGGGACAAGGGCGGCGGACGGTCGGTCAGCCGGCCTCGCGCGGGTCCTTGGGCACCAGGGCGTCGGTGAGCAGCCCGGCGATCCGCTGGGCCGAGCGGCGGGCCTCCAGGTGCAGGCGGCCGACGTTGACGTCCGGGTGCGCCAGCAGCGTGAGCACGCAGCTGCCGCCGGCCGCGTACGTGGCGACGTAGCCGTGTTCGCCGCGCACGAGGGACTCCCGGAACTCGCCCTGGCCCGTCGTGTCGGCGAGCCGCTGGGCGAGGGAGAGGGAGGCCGCCGTCATCGCGGCGAGGCCGGACGGCTCGGTCCCGTGGGTGTCGTGGGCGACCAACAGGCCGTCCACGCTGGCCACCAGACCGCCGGCGAGGTGCGGGATGCGGTGTTTGACGGCGCGGAGCTCGGCGAGCAGCTCGGTCTCCAAGGCGATCAGTTGTCTCCTTCCGACACGCTGCTTGAGCGCCCGCCTCATGGCCGGTACGGCGGGGTCGCGGGCGGAGAGTGGCTCAAAGTCGGGCCTCCAGGAGGGTCAGGACCCGGGTCAGCAGCGCGATGTCCGGGTCGGGCACGGTCAGCGGATGGGCCGCCGCCGGGATCGGCGGGCGGTCGGAACGGGGGGCGGCGCCGGGTGCCGGGGCTCCGCGCTCCGGAGCCCCGGCCGCGTGGGCGCCGAGTGCGTGGGCGCCGGCCGCGTGGACGCCGAGCGGGCGGGGCCCGGGTGCGGTGGATCCGGCCGCCGGGACGCTCGTCGCGGCTCCGGCTGCGACGACTCCGGGTACGACGGCTCCGGGTACGACGGCTCCGGGCGCCCCGGCGCCGGTGAGGGTGGCGCCGGGGATCCGGCGGTGCAGGCCGCCGGCGCGCGGGACTTCGGGTGCGGGTGCCGGTCGTGCCGCCGGTGGCGGTGGGAGTGGCGACTGCGCGGGGACGGCCGCGACGACGGGCCCGGGCCCGGGGACCGACACGGGAACGCCTACCGGCGCCGGGCCGGGCGCGGCGGCCGGGCCGGGTACGGGGACCGGCCCCGGCACCACCGCCGGAGCGGCGTCGAGCAGCCCCGCAGCGGCCAGCCGACGGACGTCCGCCGTCACGCCGAACCCGGACCGGCCGAGCAGCCGGGCCAGTTCGGCCGGGGTTCTTCGGCCGTCCGCGTGGTCGAGCAGCTCCCGCCGGCGGCGGCCGGGCGGACGGCGGGACGGCCGGCGGGCGGCCTCGGCCGGGCGGACCGGCGCGGTGTCGAGCTGCGCCCAGGGCCAGATGCCGTCCAGCAGGTGCCGGCGGCGCTCGGACTCCCGGCAGACCCGTGCCGCGTCGACCGCCGCCACCGGGCCGAGCCAGTGCCGGGCACCGGTCTCGAACCGCCAGAGGCCGCCGCCGGTGTCGGCGAGGACGAAGAAGGCGGCGTCGAACAGGGTTTCCAGGTGGCCGAGTTCGAGCTCCCCGCGGGTGATCCGGCCCTGGTCGACCAGCGCTGCCGCGACGCGGGCCTGCGGGCCGTGCACCTCGACGAGTTCGCGCCACTCCCCCGGGGCGAGCCGGCCGCAGCCGGTGAGGAGGTCGCCCAGGTCGGGGGCGCGGTCGGACTCGGCGTGGGTCACCAGGCCGTCGGTGAGGTAGACACTGCCGAGCGGGCCGCGCAGGGCGCCGGTGGCCTCGCGGGCGACGAGCAGGCCGACCGCCTCGCCCGGCGTCCGCGGAACCGTCGGTGGCAGCACGGCCGTCGGGGCCGCGTGCGCGCTCACCCGAGCACCAGCTCCTCGGCGAGCGCCTGGAGGCGGTAGCGGGCACCGGCGAGGTTGCCCTCCTCGCGGTCCAGCCACAGGTGCAGGACGAGCCGGCTGTCGAAGACGGTGTCGATGAAGCAGATCAGGTGGTAACTGCGGCCCGCAGTGACGATGATGTCCTGCAGCGGTGCCCGACGGTCCTCCGACGCGGTGAAGGTCTGGCTCTCAACGGCCGCCCGTACCAGGTCGGTTGCCTCGGCCGCCGTGGTCTCGTGCTCGCCGGCCGGGCTCTCGCCCAGGCTGCCGAGCGCGAGCCCGCTGCTCCAGTCGACCAGGCTCGCGGAGCGGGCGCCGGTGATCGCCATCGCTCCGGAGAGGCAGTCGTCGATACCCGGCACACCGGCTCCTTCGTGGGGGGTCGTCCATCGCACGGGGGAATGCTGCGCGGCCGGGCGCGCAGCGCGGCACCGGCCGGACCGCCACGACGAGTGGCGGGTTCGACACGGAAGGCTACTGCCGGATTCCGTATGACGAACATTCCAATGGCATATTCACACCAGTAGCAGTGAGTTCCGGCCATGCTGTGACGGACCATCAACTCTGCGTCGCCATCGAAACCCGCTGGCCGTGGTACCGCGGCCGCCCGCCGCTCACCGGCCACCTGGAACGGGACCTTGGCCGATAGTCGGCCACGCCGGAGGGTTTCGGCCGCCGAATGCGATAGAGGAGCCGGACGGCCGGAACGGGCGGAACGGCCGGTGGACGCCGGGAGGCGGCAGCGGGAACGGCCGCAAAAGCGGGTGCGAGCGACAGCGCCGAGGGACGGCTCGGGGGGTAGCTCAGGGGGGTAGCTCAGGGCGACCCGGGGACGATCCGGGGACGGTCCAGAGGCAGGCCGGGAACGGCCAGGGAACGGCGAAGGGGCCCGTTCCGCTGGACGGAACGAGCCCCTTCGGGTGGAGCGCCAGGCCCGGGTCGCACGGACTCTCCCCACTGAAAGTGGGACGTGCTCTGGTAGCACCGCTGACGCCTGTCCGGGAGGTCATTTCCTCCCGACGAGAAGAACAGTAGCAGGTCAGCGCCCCTGTTCAGAAATCACGTCAGGGGCGCCGGGGGCCGCGGGGCCGGTCCGGGCGGACAGCCCGGCCGCCTCCGCCAGCAGCCGGTAGGACTCCGTCATCGCGGCCCGGTCGAAGGTGCTCGTGGTGACCAGGAACTCGTCGGCGCCCGCGCGGGCCACCAGCGCGGCCACCTCGGCGGCGGCCTGCGCCGGGGTGCCGGCGATGTGGCCCGTGAGCGACTGCTCGTACGCGGCCCGCTCGCGCGCCGTCATCGACCGGGTGAGGACCTCGGCGGCCGGGGCGAGCGGCGGGAACTCGCCGTGCGTCCGGGAGTACGCGCCCGACCAGGCCTCGGGGACGAGCAGTTCGTGCGCCCGCTCGACCGTGTCGGCCACCGCGACGGTGCCGGAGACCACCACGTACGGCTCGGCGGCGTGCGCGGAGGGGCGGAAGCGCGTGCGGTAGCGGTCGATGGCCTCCAGCATCCGCTCCTCCCCGCGCGGGGCGGCGATCACCAGCGGCAGCCCGGCCTCGGCCGCCAGATCGGCGCCCGCACCGGTGGCGAGGACGAACGGCGGCACCCGCAGGCCCTCGGCCGGGCGGGCGTGGACGCCGCGGTGCGCCCGCTGGGTGCCGTCGAACCAGCCGAGCAGCTCGGCCAGCTGCGCGCCGAAGTCGTCGGCGGCGTCCTTCTCCCGCCCCAGCGCCCGCCGGACACCGTCGGTGAAGCCCACCGACCGCCCGAGGCCCATGTCGATCCGGCCGGGGAAGAGCGAGGCCAGCACGCCGAACTGCTCCGCCACCACCATCGGCTGGTGGTTGGGCAGCATCACGCCGCCCGTCCCGACCCTGATCCGGGAGGTGGCCGCCGCCACCGCCGCGGCGAGCACCGTCGGCGCCGAACCGGCCACCCCCGGCACGCCGTGGTGCTCCGAGACCCAGAACCGGTGGTAGCCGAAGGCCTCCGCCTGCCGGGCGAACCCGACCGTGCTCCGCAAGGCCTGCGCGGGATCCTCCCCTCGCCTGGTGCGGGAGCGGTCCAGCACGGAGAGTCGGAGCGCGGGCTGTGCAGTGGTCACGTCCGGGGACAACGCGGCCACACCACCCGGGTATTTCCCCGGCCGCTCACCGCCGACGCGACCGAGGCAGCCGAGGCGGCCGAGGTATTCGCGGCGCCCTTCGGCCCCAGGGCTTGTGGACGGACAGCACCACCATGAACAGGTAGAGCGACAGCGCCACGGACGGGACGATCACCACGTTGTACCGCACGAAGCCGAGCTCCGCCGCGGTGATCGGCCCGACGGGATGTGCGTCCACCGCCCGCACCGCGTCGTGCAGGCGGTCCGGGAGCGCGAACGCCGACGCGCCCAGGGCTGCGAGCGTGAGCCAGAACTTCGTGCTCACCCAGTAGTGGCGGAACAGCCCCCAGGTCGTGCCCAGCCCGAGCGCCACCCCACTGGCGAAGGTCAGCAGGCTCAGCGGCAGGACCAGGACGTCCCCGAGCAGTCCCATCGCCCGGTAGGCCGCGCGCACCCGCTCGGCGTCGTCCGTCGCGAGCGCCGCCGCGGCGAGGGTGAGCAGGCAGAGCATCAGCGCCAGCCAGCCCACCGACGCCACCAGGTGCACGGCCACCAGCCACTTCCGCGCGGCCGGGGAAAGCCGGCGGCGCCGAGGTGCCGGAGAAGCGGCCGAGCGCGGGGGCGACGGCGAAACCCCCGCCGCTGCCGAGGACTCCGGGAGCGAGCGCATCCGTACCTCCTTCGATAGAGGCCCATCAGAACGCGCTCAGCCTCCCCCGCCCTCCTCTCATCCGGCATCTGCCGGCGGGAGTAACTCCGACTACTCCCGGCCGAGTACGGCGGACGACACGAGGGCGCCCGCCCGCCTCACCCGGTCACGGTGAAGTCGTGCGCCGCGCCGAGCCGTTGGAGCGAGTCGGCCCCGGGGACGCCGTCCGCGTCCGGGTCGGAGTACCCGCAGCGGCGCTGCCAGCCGGCGTAGGCGGTGACCGTCAGGCTGCCGAACGAGCCGTCGACCCACCGCTGTTCGAGCAGCCCTTCGTCCGCCAGCGCCTGTTCGACGATCGCGACCTCGGCGCCGTACGTCCGGTGGCCCTGCTCGGCGCCCGGGTCGGTGCCGGCCGCCGCGACGACGTGGGCGAGCGAGACGGTGCGCGGGCCGGGCAGGTAGCCGAGCAGGCGCAGCAGCGAGGCCGGGCCGGGGACGCCGTCCGCCGCAGGGCCCGAGTAGCCCAGACTCCGCTGGTAGTCGGCGTAGTTGAGGGTGTCGGCGTCCGTCCAGTCCGGGCCGGGGCCGGACCGGTAGTGCCCGCCGAAGCCCTGGGCGACGAGCGCCCGGCCGACGGCGGTGACCTGGTAGCCGTGGGCGCCGTAGCCGTACCGGAGGCCGTTGACGGCGACCTGGTAGCGCGCCGGGACGGGTTCGGCGGGCGGGGTGGGCCCGTCCGGCGGCGGGGGCGGGAGGGACGGGCCGCCGGTGAAGTCCGGCCAGGAGCCCGGGTCGGTGTGGTCGTTGTCGGGGACGTGGGCGTGGGCGTACCAGCCGCCGCGGGTCTCCCACACCCGCTCGTCGCGCCGGCCGGCGAAGTCGGTGGGCCGGCCCATCGGCCAGACGTCGGGCACGCCCCACGAGGCGATCCAGGCGTGCAGGCGGCCCCAGCCGGCGCACGGGGTGTCGACGAGACGCGGGTAGACCGTGCCCCGGTGGCGGCAGTAGGGGAAGAAGACCGCCTCGATCTGGATGACGACCCGCCCCGCGCGGTTGGTGCGGGTCGGGATCCCGGGCGGGCTGAGCAGGCTCCTGGAGCGGGAGTCGGCGGGGAACAGCTGGGCCGTCCGGCCGCTGAACGGGTCCCAGACGAGGTGCGGGGCGTCGCCGGCGCCGCTGGTGGTGAAGTAGGTGACCAGGTCGTCGAACGTGCACCAGTCCTGCGGGGCGGCGGCGCTGGCGTCGCGGTCCCAGGTGATGTGCGCGATGGCCTTCGGCGGGTACTGCTGGTCGGTGGGGGCGTGATCGCCGAGGTCGTGGACCTCGGCACCGGGCAGCCACAGCTCGGGCATGGCGTGTCCTCCGGACGGAGTGGGGGAGTACGGAGTGACGGGGCACGGACATCGTTGCCGTTATCGGCAGGTCCATGCCTCCGGATGACTCCGGCACGGGGCGGAGTTCCGCTGAACCCCCGGGGACCGCTTGCCCGTTCGGATATTCGGTGGGAAATCGCAGGCCCGTACGGATTGCGCGCCCCCTGCGGCGCGCGCGGCGAATCCCACCCCCTCACGGCCCGTCCTGTCAATCGTTGACTTCGACATTGGTCTAGTCCACGGTGTTCGCGAGGCCGGACCGACCGGAGGAAGACGTCAACTGGCCTCGAAACCAGTCGAGTTCGACCGACGGAGAACCTGCATGAGACGAGTCTGCCTCGCCCTGCCCACCAACCGGGCCTGCGCCGGCACCATCACCGCGCTCGCCGAGGAAGCCGCCCACGCCGCCGCGCACTTCGACGTCGAGGTGCACCTGCTGATCCTCGACACCTCCGACGGCTCCGGCGGCTCCGGCGGCTCCGGCGGCTCCGGCGGCTCCGGCGGCTTCGACCGCCCCGGCACCTTCGACGGCTCCGACCGCTCCGGCACGTCCGTCTGCCCCGGCACCTCCGACGCCGCGGGGGCGCCGGAGGCCGCCGAGGGCAGCGGGGCCACGCCGTTCGCGCGGAACGCGGCCGCCGTCGCCACCCTGGCCCCCGCCCCGCGCGTGGTCGTGCACCACCTCGACGAGGCGTGGCAGCGCGCCTTCCTGGAGCGGGTGATCCGGCGTTCCGGCGCCCCCGGTCCCGAGCTGCTGCTCGACCTGATGCTCCCCGGCGCCGTCTCCTACGGCGCCTGCACCAACCGGGTCTTCCTCGTCGCCGCCGCGCTCGGCTGCACGTCCGTCCACCGCCGGGACTCCGACGGCGACTACCAACTCCTGGACGGGCGCAAGGTGTTCCCGATCGACCACGAGCTGCGCGCGCTCGGGCGGCGGGCGGGCGATGTCGCGGCGGACGCCACCGCCGTCACCAGGAACGAGCTGGACCCGGCCCACGGCGACCGTCCCGTGGTCCTGGTCGGCGGCTCGTTCATCGGCGAGCTGTCCGTCGACGTCGGCGGGATCCGGGAGCTCGACCCCGCCGTCTACCACGACGTGGTCGGCCTCTGGGCACCGCCGGTCTGGTCCGACGAGGAGAAGCGCGAGCTGGTCGAGGAGTCGTTCACCGGCGGCGGCACCGAGCCGTTCCGCGCGGACGAGACGGTCCTCGGCCCGCCCGACATCCGGCGGGTCGACATGTGTAACCTCGGCCTGGACCACCGCGTCTACGAGCGGCTGCCGCTGCCGCCCGCGACCGACACCATCGGCAGCGACTACTTCCTCCTGCACGTGGTCCTCGACGCCGGCCTGCCGGGCGTCGTCCACAACCGGCACATCGTCAACTACTACACGCCCGAGCGCCGCACCGGGCCCGGCTTCACCGCCTACCAGGTGCGGTTCGCCAAGTTCCTGCTGTCGATGCTGTACCTGCACCCGGTCTACGGCGAGATGATGGCGCTCGGCGAGGACCTGCTCGACGAGCGGTACGAGGTCCGCACCGCGCCGGTCCTCGACTCCGTGCGCCGCAGCGCCGACTGGGACCCCGCCGAGAACGTCCGCCGGCTGGACGTCCTCGACCGCTCCTACCGCCGGCTCGGCGGCACGTACGCGGACTTCGCCGACCACCTGGCGCCGCTGCGCGAGCGGCTCCTCGCCGAGGCGCGGGCCGACGCCGAACGCTTCGCGCTGCTCATCGACGCGTGGGGCGCGCTGGTCGCCGCGGCGCACGCCGAACCGGCCGCAGCCACCGCGGAACCCGCGGCAGCCGCGGCGGCCGGGGCGGCCGGGGCGGCCGGATGAGCGACGACGACCTGCGCATCCGCCCGCTCGCCGAGGACGACTGGGACACCGTCGTCGCCCTGGAGCACGACGCCTACGCGGCCGACGGCCTCTCCGAGGGCCGGGCGGCCCTGGAGTCCCGGGGCCGCAGCTCGCCCGGCACCTGCCTCGTCCTGGAGAGCGGCGGGAAGGTCCGCGGCTACCTGCTGAGCCTGCCCTACCCGCCGCTGCGCTGCCCGGACCTCGCCCGCCCGGAGGGCACCGCCCACCGGTCCCGCAACCTGCACGTGCACGACCTCGTCATCGCCGAGGACCTGCGCGGACGGGACGTCGCGCTGCGTTTCATGCACCACTTCCAGGACCGCGCGCGGGAGCAGGGCTTCGAGCGGATCTCCATGGTCGCGGTGCGCGGCACCGACATCATCCTGCGGCTGCTCGGCTACCGCGCCCACCGCGAGGTCGCCGTCCCGGCCTCGTACGGCAGGCGGGCCGTCTACATGTCGATGCCCGTCGGGTAGCGGCCCGGCGGGCCGGTCACCCGGGCGCGGTCGCGCCGACGCCGACGCCGACGCGGGCGCCGGCACGGGCGCAGCCGGCGGCGAACTCCGCGGGCGCCGCACCGACGAGCCCGGTGAAGCGGTCTCGGAGGACGCCCGGCGTGGCGCAGCCGACCGCGGACCACACCCCGGCCGGGTCGCCGCCGCCGAGCAGGAGGGCGACCGCGCGCTCGACGCGGCGCGCCGTCAGGTACCCGTACGGCGAGGCCCCGTACGCGAGCCGGAACTCGCGGCTGAGCTGCCCGGCGGGCATCCGGGCGGCGCGGGCGAGCGCCTCGACGTCCAGCGGGCGCGCGTACTCGCGGTCGATCCGGTCGCGCACGCGGCGCAGCCGTGCGAAGCCGCTCAGGCGCTGCGCCGCGATGCGTGCGCGCGCCCATCCGGGGTGGCACATGGAAGACCCCCTTCGCCGACGGCGTCCGTGCGTCCGTCGGCTCTCGTCAGTGGCCGCGAACGAGCCGTCCGGGCGGACGGCTCAGCGGAGTTCCTGGATGCGGACGAGGTTGCCCGCCGGGTCGCGGAAGGCGCAGTCGCGGACGCCGTACGGCTGCTGCGTCGGCTCCTGCACGACCTCGGTGTCGCCGGCCTGCACCTTCTCGAAGGTGGCGTCGAGGTCGCGGGTGGCCAGCAGGATCCAGCCGTACGTGCCCTTGGCCATCATCTCGTCGATGGTGCGGCGTTCGTCCTCGGTGACGTTGGGGTCGGCGGCCGGGGGCGCGAGCAGGATGGAGGTGCCGGACCCGCCGGCCGGCCCCACGGTGATCCAGCGCATCGTGCCCTGGCCGACGTCGCTGCGGACCTCGAAGCCGAGGACGTCGCGGTAGAAGGCCACGGACGCGTCCGGGTCGACGTGCGGGAGGACGGTGGTGTGAATGGTGAGGTCCATGCCGACGATGCTAGGGGCGGCCGGTGGACCGCGCTTCTCGATTCCTGACCGAATCCCGGCCGGATCCCGGGCCGGATCCCGGGCCGGATCCCGGGCCGGTTTCCGGCCGCCTCCCGGCCTCCGCCGCCAGGACGCGTACCGCACACCTCGCCGGCGCGTCGCCGACACCTCGCAGGCACGTCGTCGGCACGTCCCGGGCCCGTCCGAAACCCGTCGCGGTTCCGTCCCCGTTCTCGTCGACCGGGGTCCGCAATCGCCCGGATTCCGGGATGGTGGTGTCAACGACGCCTACGCTGGGGGGAGTTGTCATGGGGAACGGCCAGGAACTGGTGACCGCGACCGTCGACGCGCTGGTCCGCGCGCCCGGCTCGGCGGTGGCCGAGCTCGTGCGCACGCGGCTGCGGGCGGTGCCCGGCGGCGAGGAGGCGGCGGTCTCGGCCGGGGCGGATCCGGCGGACCCGCGGGCGCGGGCCGCGCTCACCGCCGCCGTCGGCCGGCTGCTCGCCGAGGACCCGGCGTTCGCCCGCTACCTGCTCTCGACGGAGCTGGGCCCGCCCACGAGCCCCTCGACGGTCCAGCTCCGGACGGCACCGGCGGACCCGCCGACCGTCCACCTCCAGGCGAGACCCGGCGACGGCGGGACGGTCCAGCTCCGGCTGAAGCCCGCGTCCGGCCGGCGCGCCACCGGCGGGATCCTGGTGACGCTCGCCCTCGTGGTGGTCGCGTCCCTGGTCGCCCTCGGGATCAACCTCGGCGACCGGCCGCTCCTCCAGCCCGGCGTCCACGGCTTCGACCACGCCGCGACGGCGCTGCGCGACCCCGCCCGGGCACAGGGCGTCCTGCCCGACCCCGCGGCGATGCCGGGCGGCTGGCGGATCGAGACCGCGCCGCAGTCCGGGACGAGCGCGGGCGACGGCGTCCCGTGCTTCGTCCAGGACGCCTGCGACCAGCAACTCGCCTACGCCACCGTGACGTTCCGCGCCGGTCCGCGGCACAGCGCCAAGTTCATCGTGGTCACGTTCGCGACCGCCGCGACGGCCGGCCGGGCCTTCGACACGATGCTGGAGCGGGTGGGCGGCACCGGTGCGGCCGCGGCCGTGCCGCTCCCGTCGATCGGCGACCAGAGCGCGGCCAGGTCGCACGGCGCGGACGGCATGGAGGCCCTGGTCCGGGTCGGCACGACGCTCCTGTACGTCGGCGACTCCGGCGCGGACGCGACCGCGGCCGACGCGCCCGCCCTCACCGCCTTCGCCCGGCTCCTCGCCGCCCGCGCCCAGCAGGCGCAGGACGGCCGGACGCCCGACGCCGCCGTACCCGGTTCCAAGGCCTGACCCCCGTTCGGTTCCCCTCCCGCTCACCGCTTGGGGAAGCTGAAGGCGTACCCGTTGGCCCGCAGCCACGGCAGGAGCCGCTCCAGCGCCTCCACCGTCTGCGCCCGGTTCCCGCCGCCGTCGTGCAGCAGGACCGTCGGGCCGCGCCTCAGCTGCTCCTTCGCCGTCTCGACGATCCGCTCGACCCCGGGGCGTTCGAAGTCCCGGGTGTCGACGTTCCAGCCGAGCGGCCGCATGCCGTGGGCGGCGGCGATCTGGCGGCTCTCGGGCGTGAACGCGCCGCCGGGCGCCCGGTAGTACGGCACGGGGGCGCCCCCGGTGGCGTCCTGGATCATCCGCAGGCCGTCCACGATCTCCTTCTCCTGGTGGGCGACGTCCTTGTGGTCCATCGCGGTGTCGTGGCTCACGCTGTGGTCGCAGAGGCGGTGGCCGGCCGCGACGACCTGCCGGGCGAGCTCCGGGTGGGCGGTGGCGCTCGGGCCGAGCATGCAGAACACGGCCTTGGCGCCGTTGCGGGCGAGGACGTCGAGGACGCGCG
This sequence comes from Kitasatospora sp. NPDC057936, assembly GCF_042887525.1. Classification (NCBI taxonomy): domain Bacteria; kingdom Bacillati; phylum Actinomycetota; class Actinomycetes; order Kitasatosporales; family Streptomycetaceae; genus Kitasatospora; species Kitasatospora sp. NPDC057936. The sequence goes on along the minus strand of NZ_JBHVPD010000009.1, from coordinate 21,840 downwards.
GGGTCCACTGCGGGTCGGGCCCGTCGTCGATGGTGAGGTTGACGGTCCTCCCCCCGTCCTCGGACTCGCGCGAGATGCTCATGTCCACCGTCGGCGCGGGCAGGGAGGCGTCCGGCGCGGTGGCGGAGGGCTCGGGCCAGGACGGCGCGACCGGGGAACCGGTGAGCCGGGACAGCGGGTCGGGCCCCTTCATCAGCACCCCGGCGGCACCCAGCAGCGTCACCACGACCGCCCCCGCCGTCACCGCGCGCAGGACGGCGGTGCGGCGGGCATGTGGCCGGCCCGCCGGGTCCAGGCGCGGGTACCAGCTGTTCGGAGTGCTCTCGGGGGTCCGGGGTTCGTCGTGGTGGCTCACGGTGGTGCTCCTCGTCAGGGGGTGGACGACCACCACCCTCGGCCGCGCGCTTGCGGGCCCTGTGAGCCGCGTATGACCGTTTCGCAACAACGTGCGACAGGTTTCGCAACAACTGGCCGCCCGCCTCGCGCCGTGGTCCGGAGCACGCCTGACCAGCGCCGATACTGGCAGACATGCCACGAGTACTGCTGATCGAGGACGACCCGTCGGTGCGCGACGCGCTCGCGCTGGGCCTGCGCCGCCAGGGCCACGCCGTGCGCTCCGCCGCGTCCGGCGAGGAGGGGCTGGCCGAGGCCCACCGGGAGCCGCCCGAGATCGTGGTGCTCGACCTGATGCTGCCGGGCATCGACGGCCTTGAGGTGTGCCGCCGCCTGCGCGCCGACGGCCCCACCCCGGTGATCATGCTGACCGCCCTCGGGGACGACGTCGACACCGTCCTCGGCCTGGAGGCCGGCGCCGACGACTACGTGGTCAAGCCCGCGCAGTCCCGCGTCCTGGACGCCCGGATCCGCGCCGTGCTGCGCCGCGCCGGCGGCCCCGGCCCCGAGCCCGTCCGCGAGACGCTCGGCGACCTCGTCCTGGACCGCGCCGCGCTCACCGTCACCAAGCACGGCGTCCCCCTGCTCCTCGCCGCCGGCGACCTGCGCCTGCTGCTGGAGCTCGCCGCCGCGCCCGGCCGCGTGTTCAGCCGCGAGCAGCTCCTGGAGTCGGTGTGGGGCCTCGGCCGCCAGGACGACATCCGGCTCGTCGACGCCGGGGTGAACCGGCTGCGCGCCAAGATCGAGGACAGCCCGGCCGCGCCCCGCTACGTCCAGACCGTCCGCGGTTTCGGCTACCGCTTCGGACCGCTGTGAACGGCGCCCGCCGGAACCCGCCGGCCGACGACCCCTCCGGCAGAACCGCCGCCGGGCCGCCCCAGGCCGAACACCCCGGCGCCGGACGGCCGTCCCGGCCCGGACGGCACCGGCTGCTGCGCCTGCGCCGCGCCGTCGCCGGGCTGCGCCCGCGCATGCTCGCCGCGTTCCTCGCCGTCGCCGCCATCAGTGCGCTCGCCACCGCCGCCCTCACCTACCGGGCCGCGACCAACTCCACCCTCGACCTCACCCAGGACACCACCCTCGACGAGCTGCGCCGGCGCATCGACGTCCTCTCCCCCGCCCTGCCCTTCCCGCCGACCCAGGCCGAACTCGACCGCCTGGCAGGGCAGTTGTCCGGCACCAACGGCTTCCGCGACTGGCGCGTCCTGGCCTCCTACGGGACGATCCACTCCGAGTGGACCCAGCCCGTCGCCGTCCCGCCCGGCCTGCAGGCCACCGTCGGCTCCGGCCGCGCCGCGTTCCAGCGCTTCGCCGCCGACGGCCACCCGTGGCTCGCCGCCGGGGTGCCCGTCACCTACGCCCCGTCCGGCGTGACCACCGGCGTCCCCACCAGGACGCCGCCCGGCTCCGGCACCCCCTCCGGCCTCACCGTCTACGCGGTCCTCCCCCTCGACCGCGAACAGGCCGCCGCCGACGAGGTCCTCGCCGGTGCCGCCGGCGCCGGCGTCTTCGCCGCCGTCCTCGCCGCCGGACTCGCCCTGTTCGCCGCCCGGCAGGTCCTGCGCCCGGTCCGGGCCCTCGGCGACGCCGCCCGCGCCCTCGCCCAGGGCCGGCTCGACACCCGGCTCACCGTCACCGGCCACGACGAACTCGCCCAGCTCTCCAAGACGTTCAACCACACCGCCCGCACCCTCCAGGGCACCATCGAGGAACTGCGCGCCATCGAGAGCCAGGGCCGCCGGTTCGCCGCCGACGTCTCCCACGAACTGCGCACCCCGCTCGCGGCCATGCTCGCCGTCACCGACATCCTCGACGAGGACGCCGAACAGCTCCCGCCCGACACCGGCACCGCACTGCGCATGATCAGCAACGAGACCCAGCGGCTCACCCGCCTCGTCAACGACCTCATCGAGATCTCCCGCCTCGACGCCGGCGCCGCCCCGCTGCGCACCGAGGACGTCGACGCGGCCTCGGCCGTGCGCGAGACCCTCGACCTGCGCGGCTGGTCCGAGCGGATCGAGACCGACCTGCCCGCCGCCCTGCCGGTGCGGCTCGACCCGCGCCGCTTCGACGTCATCGTCGCCAACCTCGCCGGCAACGCGCTGCGCCACGGCCGCCCGCCGGTGCGCCTCGGCCTGCGCGAGGCCGACGGCGAGCTCGTGCTCACCGTCACCGACCGCGGCCCGGGCATCCCGCCCGCCGAACTCCCGCACCTGTTCGACCGGTTCTACAAGGCCGACAAGTCCCGCGCCCGCTCCGAGGGCAGCGGGCTCGGCCTCGCCATCGCCCAGGAGAACGCGCGCCTGCACGGCGGCATCATCGAGGCCGCCAACTCCCCCGCGGGCGGAGCGGTGTTCACCCTCGTCCTGCCCCTCGGCACCCCTTCGGAGGACCAGTGACGACCGCCCGCCGGCAGGCTGCCCACCAGGCCCGCCGCCACCCGGCCGCCCACCGCCTGGCCGCCGCCGCGCTGCTCCTGCTCGCGTGCGGCTGCTCGATCCCGAGCACCGGTCCGGTCCGCAGCGGCCTGCCCGCCACCGGCATCGAACCGGGCACCCGGCTCTACTTCCCCGGCCCGCAGGGCATCCGGCTCGCCATCCGCCCCGGCGGCCGGCGCGAGGACCTCCAGCAGACCCTCGACAGCCTGCTCACCGGCCCCGACCAGGCCGAACGGCGCACCGGCCTCTACAGCGACCTGCCCGCCACCGGCAAGGTCCAGGCCACCGCCACCCCCGGCGCCGTCACGCTGCGCCTGTCCTGGCCGACCGCCTCGCTCAGCACCACCGCCATCCAGCAGCTCGTCTGCACCACCGAGGACGCCCCCGCCGTCGGCCCGACGCCCCACGTCTCCATCGTGAGCAGCGACGCCCCGAGCGCGATCCAGCAGCAGTGCGACCTCCACCGCAACGGCTGACCCCACTGGCCCTCATATTCGAGCACGCGTTCGAATGGGGGCGTACGCTGGTGCCATGCCCGGCACCGTTCACCTCCAGCCCTCGCTGTTCGACGACCCCGGCGACGACGTCCGCCTCGGGCCGCTGCGGGGCGTGCGGCGGGTGGTGCTCGGGGACGGGGCGTGGCTCGACGTGCTGCCGGGGTGGCTGCGCGGGGCCGACCGGGTGTTCGAACAGCTGGCGGCGGAGGTGCCCTGGCGGGCGGAGCGCCGCGAGATGTACGAACGCATGGTGGACGTCCCGCGGCTGCTCGCGTCCTTCCCCGAGGGCGCCGAGGCCCCGCACCCGGTGCTGGCCGAGGCGCGCGGGGCGCTGAGCGCGCACTACGCCGAGGAGCTCGGCGAGCCCTTCCGGACCCTGGGCCTGTGCTACTACCGCGACGGGCGGGACAGCGTCGCCTGGCACGGCGACCGGATCGGGCGCGGGAACCGCGAGGACACCATGGTCGCGATCCTGTCGGTCGGCGAGCCGCGCGCCCTCCTCCTGCGGCCCCGGTACGGCGGGGGCGCCGTCGTGCGGCACCCGGTCGGGCACGGGGACCTTGTCGTGATGGGCGGCTCGTGCCAGCGGACCTGGGAGCACGCGATCCCGAAGACGGCGCGGCCGGTGGGCCCGCGGATCAGCGTCCAGTTCCGGCCGCGCGGCGTGGCCTGAACCCCGGTTGCCGTCGGCGGACCGGGCGTGGAGGCTGGCCGGAGGGGACGGTCCCCGAACGCGGGCCCGAGCGCAGGAGGCGGCATGCCGAAGGCGGGCAGGTACCGCGAGGGCGTCCCCTGCTGGGTGGCGCTCGCGGTGCCCGACGTCGAGCGGGCGCGGCGCTTCTACCGCGGGCTGTTCGGCTGGGACTTCGTCCCGACCGGCCCGGCCGAGGCCGTCGCCACGCTGCACGGCGCCCAGGTCGCGGCCGTCGGGCCGCCGTCCGAGCCGCCCGCCTGGCTCACCTGCCTCGCCACCCCCGACGTCCGCCGCAGCGCCGCCGCCGTCCGCGCGGCCGGCGGGCGGCTCCTGCGCGAGCCGTACGACGTGCCCGACCAGGGCCGGGCGGCGCTCGCCGCCGATCCGCAGGGCGCGCGCTTCGGGCTCTGGCAGGGCGGGCCGGTCCCGGGCGCGGGGCTGGTCAACGAACCGGGCACGCTCACCTGGAACGAGCACCTGTCCCCCGACCCGGACGCCGCGCGCGCCTTCTACCGGCAGGTGTTCGGCCTCACCCACGACCACCCCCGCGACGGCTACACCGTGTTCCGCGCCCAGGGCCTCCCGGCCGGCGGGATCGGGCCCTCGCCCTCGGACGACGCCCGCGCCGCGTGGCTGACCTCGTTCGCGACCGACGACGCGGACCGCGCCGCCGACCGGGTGCGCGCCCTCGGCGGGACCGTCCTCTCCGGCCCGGAGCCGACGCCGTTCGGCCGCTCGTCGCTGGTCCGGGACGACGGCGGCGCGGTGTTCACCCTGGTCGCCGTCCCGCCCGACGAGTCCGCGGAGGCGGCCTGACCCGACGAGGAAGCCGGCGCGACCAGGAAACCGGCACGACGAGGAATCCGGCACGACGAGGAGACCAGCACGGCGAGGAGACCTGCATGACGAAGAAGACGACTCCCGAGGAGCGATTCGCCTCCCTGGTAGAGGAGTTGACGCGCCTGGACGGCGTGGAGCCGCCCGGCACCGGCCGCCGCTTCGGCTCCGACGCGCTCAAGGCCGACGGCCACATCTTCGCGATGCTGTCGGCCGGCCGCCTCGTCCTCAAGCTCCCCCGCGCCCGCGTGGACGAGCTCGTCGACGCCGGGGAGGGCGAGCACTTCGACGCGGGCAAGGGCCGTCCGATGCGCGAGTGGTTCGCGCTCGACCCGGCCTCCGCCCTCACCTGGGACGGACTCGCCCGCGAGGCCCACGCGTTCGTCCACCGGTGAGCGGAACGATCAGTCCTTGACCGCGCCCGCGAGGCCGGACACCAGCCGCGTGGCGGCGACGAGTTCGGCGTAGGACGTCGGCGGGGCGAGCCCGGCCTCGGTGAACAGGTCGGTGCGGTAGTACAGCGAGCGCACCGCGACCCACCACGGCACGCCGTACGTCTTCCCGTCCACGACGGCCGTCTTCGCGATCACCGGGTCGAGGTCGCCCTTGCTCTGCCACCCGGCCAGGTCGGCGCCGATGTCGGCGAGACCGCCCGCGGCGACGTAGCCCGGCAGGTCGGTGTTGCCGAACTCGACCAGGTCGGGGGCGCTGCCGGGGTCGTTGAACGCGCCCTTCATCTTCGCGGCGCGGGCCGAGGCGTCGGTGTCGATGTAGCCGACGTCGACGGTGACGCCCTGGTGGGAGGCCTGGAACTCGGCCACGGCCCGGCCGACCACGGCCTCCTTCGCGGCGTTGCCGGCCTCGTTGAACAACCAGACCCGCAAGGCGCCCGTCCGGTCGTCGGCCCCGGCACCGGCCGGCGCCGAAGTGCCCGGCGCGCAGGCCGCCGCGGCCAGGCACCCGGCCGTGAGCACGGCGGCCGCGGCCGTCCGTCCGATGAGTCGCATGGTGGAGACCTCCCCTCCCGGCAGCTGCCGCCGGGACGTGCGCCGCTGGGGACGGGCACGTCGAAACGGGCCCTGACCGGGGCCGGTGGTGGGTGGGTTGCGGGGGTACGGCAGGGCGGGTTCCGACGGGCGGGGGATGCCGTCGCCTGCTCGATGGCAGGGACGTTAGGCGCGGCCGCTCGCGGCCAACAAGAGGCGGTTCACGAAGTTTTGCACTGCACAACGTTGTGTCGAGAACGCGGCGATCCGCGCGCGAACGGGTACGTTCTGAGCCATGACGGACCCAGGAGCAGGGCCCAGGAAGCCCGCGCCCGAACGCAACCAGTCCTCGTCGCTGCGCCGCGCCCTCGCCGTCCTCGGCCACGTCCGCGACCACGGCGACGGGCGCGGCGTCCCGCTCGCCCAGCTCGCCGAGGCGCTCGACCTCAACAAGAGCACCGTGCTGCGCCTGGCCGGCCCGCTGCTCGACGAGCACCTGCTGGAACGCGACCGCGAGACCGGTTGGTTCCGCCTCGGCCACGGCTCACTGCGGCTCGGCCAGGCCTACCTCTCCACCCTCGACCTGCGCAGCGTCGCCGCCGAACACCTGCGCCGCCTCCAGCGCGAGGCCGGCGAGACCGTCCACCTGACCGTCTGGCAGGCGCCGGGCATCGTCTACCTCGACAAGGTCGAGGACGAGACCACCGTGCGGATGGCCTCCCGCGTCGGCAGCCGGGCCCCCGGGTACTGCACCGCCACCGGAAAGGCGATCCTCGCCTGGCTGCCCGACGAGGCCGTCACCGAGGTCGTCGCCGCCGGCCTGCGCCCGGTCACCGCCTGGACCATCTCCGACGAGACCCGGCTGCGCGCCGACCTCGCCCGGATCCGGGCCCGCGGCTACTCCATCGACGACCGCGAGAACGAACCCGAGGTCCGCTGCGTCGCCGCGCCCGTCTTCGACCACACCGGCGAGGTCACCGCCGCCCTGTCCGTCTCCGGCCTGACGTCCCGGATGACCGCCGCCCGCGTCCGCGCCCTCGGCCCGGTGGTCGCCCAGGCCGGCCTGCGGATCTCCCGCGAACTGGGCTCCGACCGCCAGCCGGCGTGACCGGGGGAATTCGCCGGAAAAGCGAACAAGGCCCGGCACCCGAATGGGTACCGGACCTCGTCCGACAATAGAGCGCCAGGCCCGGATCGCACGGACTCTCCCTACTGAAAGTAGGACGTGCTCTGGTAGCACCACTGACGCCTGACGAGGAATCATCTCCCTCGCGACGAGAAGTACAGTACCAGGTCGGCGGCCATGGCCCGAACCGGAGGGGAACACCGCATGACCAGCATGGAATTCGATCGCCTCGACGTCGTCGAGTACGCCGACGGGAGGCCGGTGGACGTCCACCGCCCGCCGGCCGGGACGGCCGGGCCGGTGCCCGTCGTCCTGCTGTGGCACGGCCGCGGGCCGGACGAGCGGGACGTCCTGCGGCCGCTCGCGCGGGAGGCCGCCGGGCACGGGCTGCTCGTGTTCGTGCCCGACTGGCGCTCGGACCGGGAGGACGGCGGCCGGGCCGAGTTGCTCGCCTCCCTCGCGCACGCCCGTGACACCGCCGCGCAATTCGGCGGCGACCCGGACCGGCTCGTCCTCGCCGGCTGGTCGCTGGGCGGCCGGGAGGCCGTCGCCGTGGCGATCAGCCCCGGCACTCCCGCCGGACCACGGCCGATCGCCGCGGTGGGCATCTCCTCCAGCTACGCCCGCCCGGCCGTCACGAACGGCGTCGTGCCGGTCGAGCTCCTGGCGGAGGCGCCCTCCCCCGTCCCGCTCTGGCTGGTGCACGGCACCGAGGACGACGTGCTGGGGCCCGAGCACACCCGACTGCTGGCCGGCGTGGCCACCTCCGCCGAGCTGCTCGAACTCCCCACCGACCACGCGGGCACGGTGATGACGGAGTACAGCCCCGAGGCGCAGCGCTGCGTGCCCGCCACCGCGGGGAGCGCACTGGACGCTGGCCGCCGCGTCGCCGCCGTGCTCGCGGAGGCGGCTGGACTGTCGTAGGGCCGTGCCACGATCCTCACCATGGACGGAATGCCGGTCGACGAGGACGAGTTGATCGCGCGCGTTCGCCGACGGGCGGTCGCGGACGGCACCCCGCCGGCCGCGCCCGCCACGGCCGAGTCGGTCGCGGCGGTGGAGGCGGCCCTGGGCCTCGCCCTCCCGCCGCTGCTCGTCCGGCTCTACCGCGAGGTGGGCGACGGCGGATACGGCCCGGACGGTCACCTGCTCTGGCCGCTGCGCCGGATCGTGGCCGCCAACCCGCGCCGCACCGCGTCCGGGGGCCGGCCGGTCGGCGTCGTGTCGGTGCTCGACTGGGGCTGCGCGATGTCGGCCGTGGTGGACTGCCCGCGCCCCGGCGCCCCCGTCCTCCTCCACGAGCCGAACGCCGGGCCCGAGGACCCGGCGGACACCTGGTTCGAGGACTGCCCGTCGCTCGCCCGGTGGCTAATAGGGCGTGTCTGACAATTCCCGTCTGCGGGGCGACGCCGGGGCACGCGCCTCGCCACGTTGTCGTCGGTCGCCGATGTCCCCCAGCCTGGCGGCCGGGAGGTGCCCCCACCGCATGGACTCCCTCCTCCGCCTTGCGATGCACGCACCCCAACGCCGCCCCGCCCGCCCTCCGGGCGGACGACGGGAATTGCCAGACACGCCCTACTCGACTGGCTCGACGGGCGCGCGTGGTGGGAGGAGCACGTGATGATGGACGAGCGGGACGGCGAGATGCTCCCGCACTGGCCGGACGCCGCCGCCCGGATCGCCGCGCCCTGACCCGGTGCCGGCCTATTGCCCGGCCGGTGCGAGGCTCACGGCGTGGCTGCGCTCCAGCGCCTCCAGCTCCCGCTGGAGCGGCGGCTTGGGCACGGCCAGCACCGGACACGTCGCGTGCCGCACGCAGTAGGCGGTGACGGACGGGTGCAGCAGGCGGCCGAGCCGGCCGCGGCTGCCAGCGCCGAGGACGAGGAGGTCGCCAGGGCGGTCGGCGCAGCGCACCAGGGTGTGGCCGGTTTCGCCGCGGACGGCCAGGCAGCGCAGCCGCACTCCGGCGTAGCCACCGCCGAAGGCCTCGTCGAGGGCCTGGCGGAGACGGGCGACGGCGGTGTCGCGGCCGGCGGTGAGCATGGGCGGGCAGGGGGTGCGGCGGTAGGCGGACTCGCCGCCGGCCGGGGTCCAGCAGTGGACGGCGAGGACCTCGGCATCGGTGCGGCGGGCTTCGGCGACGGCGTGGTGGAGGGCGGCGAGGCTGCCGAGGGATCCGCTGAGGCCGACGACGATCCGGTCGCCGCTGCGGTCGCCGAAGTGATCGCCGTCGCCGAAGCCCGCCGCCCCGGGTTTGCCGCTGTCCGCCATGGCCCGTCCGCCTTCCGCTCAGGGGGTGGCCCGTGCGCTTCGTACGCGCGCCGCCCGTGTCGTCACATGCAAAACGGCCGGAGAAGCAGAAGGGATCCCCGTTGACGGAGCCCTGACGCGCCGACGGACGTTCCGTACGCGCCCCTGATGCCTGGGCCGCCGCCAGGGCCGCCCCTGGGAAGACCGCCGCCGGGGCCACCCCTAACCTGCGCCGGACGGCCCCGGACGGCCACTGATGATCAACTACGCTGGCCGGAAACGAGCGGGACGACGGGGGAAGTCATGGCCACTGTGGCGGAGTTGAGGTACTACCCGATCAAGGGGTGCGCGGGGATCGCGGTCGAGCAGGCCGAGCTGACGACCGCCGGGCTGACGCACGACCGGGCGTTCATGGTCGTGGACGAGGACGGGGTGTTCCGCTCCCAGCGGCGGGACCGGGCCCTCGCCACCGTCCGCCCGTCCGTCTCCGCGGACGGCGGCCGGCTGACGCTGGAGGCGCCGGGAGTCGAGGCGCTCACCGTGCCCGTGGACACCGAAGGGCCGCGGCGCCCGGTCGAGCTGTTCGGCGCGCCGTTCCGCGGCATCGACCAGGGCGACGCCGCGGCCGCCTGGCTGTCCGAGGTACTCGGCGCACACGGCCGGCTGGTGCGCGTGCCGCCGGAGCACGACCGCGTCACCGACGGGCTCGTCCCCGGCACCTCCGGGTACGCCGACAGCTGCGCCGTCCACCTGCTCTCCCGCGAGTCACTGGACGACTACAACGCGCGCACCGGCGAACCCCCGCTCGCGGCGGACCGGTTCCGTCCGAACATCGTCGTGACCGGCTGGACCGAGCCTCACACCGAGGACCTCGCCCGCCGGCTCACGATCGGCGGGGCCGAACTGGCCTACGCCAAACTCGCCGTGCGGTGCGCCGTGACGCTCGTCGACCAGTCGACCGGCGCCAAGGCCGGCCCGGAGCCGCTGCGCACCCTGGCCCGCTACCGGCGGGCCGCGGACGGCGGGGTCGTGTTCGGCGCCAAGTTCGCCGTGCTGCGCCCGGGCACGCTGCGCGTCGGCGACGAGCTCGCGGTGGCCGACTGGGGACCGTCCGAGCGCTGACCGGCCCGACGTCGAACTCCGTTGCCCGGCAAGGCCGGTGGCCCCGGCGGCAGGCAAGCCGCCGGGGCCCTTGGTCACGCGGAGACCGGTCTCAGTTGAACGGTCTCAGGAGAACGGTCTCAGTTGAACGGTCTCAGCAGGTCTGGTCGATCAGCGAGAACGTGGCGTAGTGGTCGCCCGTGTAGTAGTCCTCCTGGGTCGCCTGGCCGGTGATGATCCGGCGGGCGCCGCGGGTCGGGGCGCCCGGCGTGATGACGGTGTACTCGTGGTAGTAGCCGTAGGACTGGCTCGGGAGCACCTGCTCTCTGTTCTGGAACACCACGCCGTCCTGGGAGTACGGGAACGGACCGTCGGTGGCGATCAGGTTGAGGGTGTCGGTGGCCTCCGGCGGCAGCGCGGAGAGGCAGACCGTGCCGCTCACGTCGGCGTGCGCCTCGGTGGCGACGGCGACGGGCGCGAGGGTCATCAGGGCGACGGCGGTGACGGCGGCAGCGCGGGTCTTCCACGCGCGTAGAGTGCGGGTCATGACAAACAGTCTGGCGAGCCACCGGCCCATCCGGAAGGCCTGAGCCAACTTTTTACCCACCGGTAACTTGCCTGCCCAGCAGGCGACTTGACGAAGTCTCCGACCGTTTCGGTAACACTCCGAGCACCCTCCGAGAGACCGTTCACGAACCGCCCCCGCCCCACCGGAACCGTGCGTTCCCCATGCATTCCCGGCAGGGCCCCGGCGTGCATCTCCGGCGTGCGTCTCCGACGTCCACCCCCTGCGCGCATCCCCGACTTGCTCACACCTTCGCGACGCTTCCGCCCCGGCCCGCTCGGGCCGCATAGAGTGCGCAGAGCGCAGGACGATCACCAGTGGGGGCGGGCATGGGCACGGGAACAGCACTGACGGCGCACCAGCTGATCGGGCTGCTCGTCGACCCCGGGAGCTTCCGCAGCTGGGACGAGCCCGCCGACCCCCACCCCGCCGACCCCGGCTACCGCGCCTCGCTCGCCCGCGCCCGCGAGCGCACCGGCCTGGACGAGGCGGTCCTCACCGGCACCGGCCTGATCGACGGGCGGCCGGTGGCGCTCGTCGCCTCCGAATTCGGCTTCCTCGGCGGCTCGATCGGCGTCGGCACCGCCGAGCGGATCACCCGGGCCGTCGAGCGGGCCACCGCCGAGCGGCTGCCACTGCTCGCCCTCCCGGTCTCCGGCGGCACCCGCATGCAGGAGGGATCCGCCGCCTTCCTCTGCATGCTGCGCATCACCGCCGCCGTCCAGGCGCACCGGGCCGCCGGCCTCCCCTACCTCACCTACCTGCGGAACCCGACCATGGGCGGCGTCTTCGCCTCCTGGGGCACGCTCGGCCAGCTGGTGTTCGCCGAGCCCGGCGCCCGCCTCGGCTTCCTCGGCCCGCGCGTGTACGAGGAGCTGCGCGGCGTCGAGCTGCCGACCGACGTCCAGCGCGCCGAGACACTGGCGGAGCGCGGGCTCGTGGACGCCGTCGTACCGCCGGAGGAACTGCGCGAGGTGGTGCGCCGCTCCCTCGCCGTCCTGACAGCCGGCCCCTCTCCTCTCTCCACGGATCCCGCGGCTTCCACCACTCCCCTATATAGGGAGAACCCAGGGGACGACACAGGGGAGAACCCGGGCGAGCGCGTATATAGGGAGAACGCCCCCGAACCGAAGCCCCCCGCCGACGCCTGGGACTCCGTCCGCCGCACCCGCCGCCCCGACCGCCCGGGCACGCGCGAACTGCTGCGCCGCACCGCCGCGGAACTCGTCCTGCTGGACGCCCCCGGAGGCCGGTCCGGAGCGCTGGTCCGCGCCCTCGCGATCCTCGGCGGGCAGCCCGTGCTCGTCGTCGGCCAGGAGCGCGGGACGCCCGACCACGAACGCCCCTTCACCGCGGCCGACCTCCGGGCCGTCCGCCGCAGCGCCCGCCTGGCCGAGCAACTCCGCCTGCCGCTGCTCACGGTGGTGGACACGGCCGGCGCCGAACTGTCCGCGCAGGCCGAACTGGACGGCGTCGCCGTCGAGATCGCGCACTGCCTGACCACCCTGCTCGCGCTGCGCACCCCCGTCCTCGCAGTCCTGCTCGGCCAGGGCTCGGGCGGCGGGGCGCTGGCCCTGCTCCCGGCGGACCGCGTGATCGCCGCCGAGCACGCCTGGCTCGCACCACTGCCGCCCGAGGGCGCCTCCGCGATCGTCCACCGCGACGGCGCGCACGCGGCCGAGCTGGCCCGGGCGCAGGGCATCGGCGCGGCCGACCTGGCGCGGGTGGGCCTGGTGGACGAGGTGGTGCCGGAACGGCCCGACGCCGCCGAGGAGCCGGACACGTTCTGTGAGCGGCTCGGGGCTGCCGTCGGAACGGCCCTCGGCGCGCTCGCGGTGGTTCCGGAGGCGGAACGGTTCGCCGCGCGGGCCGCTCGGCACCGTCGGCTGGGCGATCCTCGCTCTCGGTGACCGAGAACGTGTGGCCCCGGTCTCACCGGAGGCTAGATCGTCTGTACGCAAAGTGGCGGCCGCGGGCCGCCGGGTCACGTCACCCCGGTTCTAAACGGTGACTGCGCTCACAGGGAATCCCAGTCGACGACGGGCTGTAGTAGTGCCGCCGGGGCGCACTCACCGTTCCCGACAATTCGCCCACGGCCGGACATCCGGCCAGGTCAGAGCGCGTCCGAACGGCCCCGGCGATCACTCCTGCGAATCGATGGCGGTCGGCCGATGTACGACCGCGGATCGTACCGAGGGGGTCTTGGCGGTGGCCGATCCGGTCTGGCAACAATGGCTCTCGTCGTCAGCCGCACCGGCTCCTGTCCCGCCGGTGAACGGCTTACCGCCGAGTCGCGCCCCGCAACCGTCGGCCCCTGTCCGGCCGTGGTCCTGGGCGGGGCGCGACCCGGCCCAACCTGATTGAGGTCTTGTTCTTCATGCCCGCTTTCAAGCTCCGTATGCGTACCTCTGCCGCCGTTCTCGCCGGTGCCGCCGGTCTGACCGCCCTGGCCGCCGGCGTGATGCCCGCCGCCGCCAACGCCGCGACCGCCTCCCCGCAGGCCATCGCCGCCCAGATCGTCCCGGCGAACCAGCTGGCCTCGTTCAGCCAGATCATCTCCCACGAGTCCGGCTGGAACGTGACCGCGACCAACCCGAGCTCGGGCTCCTACGGCCTGGGCCAGGCCCTGCCGGCCTCGAAGATGGCCTCGGCGGGCGCGGACTGGAAGACCAACCCGGCCACGCAGATCAAGTGGGCGCTGGACTACATGAACACCCGCTACGGCAGCCCGAACGCCGCCTGGACCTTCTGGCAGGGTCACCACTGGTACTAAGCCGACCCCCTCGGCAGCACCGACGCATACCCGCCTCCTGCACCACTCCCCCCTCACCCCGGGGGCCGGACCGGGGCCACCTGGGTGACCCGGAAGGGCCCGTGCCCGCGCGATCCGCGTGGCACGGGCCCTTCCGTGGTTTCCGCCCGTGCTGTCCGCCCTTCCGTGGCTTCCGCGCCCCCGCCGGCCGGCGCCCCCTCGCCGGCCTCCGGGCGCCGCCGTCAGAGCTCGCCGGTGAGCCCCAGCAGCTCGCGCATCCGCGCGTACTTCGCGCGCAGCCGCTCGGCCGTCGCCGCGTCCAGCACCGCGAGCCGCGCCGGGTCGGAGTTGTGGGCCAGGTCGGCGCGCTTGACCAGCAGCGCCCCCGGCGTGGCCAGGATCCGGGCGGTGTACTCCTCGACCGGCTCGCCCGGCCGCTTGGTCAGGGCGTCCACGATCGCCTTGGTGGACTCCGCCAGCGCGGCACCCTCCAGCCACTCGCGGCTCAGCCGGTCGTCCTCGACGGTGTCGTGCAGCCAGCCCGCCGCGATCTGCGCCTCGCTGCCGCCGCGCTCCGCCGTCCCCCGCGCCACCGCGGCGATGTGCTCGCTGTAGGGGTGGCCGTTCTTGTCGACCTGCCCCTCGTGCGCGCGCCGTGCGATCGTCTCCACCTCGGCCAGGCTCAGATAGTCCATCGGCTCATCGTAGGACCCGCCCGCGACACCGACGGTGGCCGGGGCAGCGACACCACGGGGCCGGCCGTGACACCGCCGTGGCCGGGCCGCGACATCGCGGGGCCGGGGCCGCGCCTCCACGGAGCCGGGCCGCGAACGACCGGGTCCATGATCGGCCGCTTGACGCGGCTGGTTTACTGCCCCGGGCGGGCGACCCCCGCCGGACCAGGCGACCCACGCCGAACCAGGCAGCCCGCGCCGCAGCAGGCGACCCCCGTCGGCCCGGGCGACGAGCGATCCGAGGAACCATGCACGCCCTGCACCCCCTGCTCTCCGGATTCGCGCCCATCTGGGCCCTGACCGGGGTCGGCTACCTCGTCGGCCGGTCCGGACTGCTCGGCCCGCAGGCGGAGGCGGTGCTCAGCCGCTTCGTCTTCCACGTGGCGATGCCCGCCGCACTGTTCCTGATGATCGCCCGCACCCCGCTGGAGCGGTTCGCCAACGCCTCGATGCTCGCCTTCGCCGCCGGCACCGCCTTCGCGACCGGCCTCGGACTGCTCGCCGGACGGTTGCTGTTCCACCGCAAGCCCGGCGAGCTCGCGATCGGCGGCATGGCCGCCGGGTACGTCAACTCGGCCAACCTCGGCATACCCGTGGCGATGCAGGTCCTCGGCGACGCCTCGTTCGTCGCGGCGGTCGTCCTGTTCCAGATCCTGTTCGTCACCCCCGCCGTGCTCGCCGTCCTCGACGGCCGCGGCGCCGGGCTCCGCGCCCTGCTCACCCTCCCGCTGCGCAACCCCGTCCTGCTGGCGACCGCGCTCGGCGCCGTCGCCTCCGCGACCGGCCTGCACCTGCCCGCCGAGCTGAACCACTCCTGCGAGCTCCTCGGCGGCGCCGGCGTCCCGACCGCCCTCGTCGCCCTCGGCATCTCGCTGCACAACCGCCCGCCCGCGGACGCCGGTTCGCGTCGCGCCGAGGTCGGACTGACCGTCCTGGTCAAGACGCTCGTCCAGCCGCTGGCCGCGTACGCCGTCGCCGCCTTCGTGCTCCACCTTCCGCCGCACCAGTTGCTGACCGTCGTGCTCTTCTCCGCGCTGCCGACCGCGCAGAACGTCTACGTCTACGCCCGCGAGTACGGGCAGGGCACGGCGCTCGCCCGGGACGCGGTGCTGTGGTCGACGCTGGTGTCGATGGCGACGCTGTCGGTGATCAGCTGGTCGCTCGGGTCCGCGTGACTCCTGGCCTCGTGCGACGCCTCGGCACCACTGGCCCCACCCGTTCCACTACCCGGCCCGCACAAGTGACCACTGCCCGTACACGACACGACAGTTGGCCCGCCTGATGCGTACAGAACGGTGGTTCCGCCGCCCCTCGCCGGCCGCCGGTGGAATGCTGGCGGCCATGAGCCAACCGGACTCCACCTCCGCCGGACCCGCAGCCCTCGCCGGCCCCCCGGACCTCGTCGAACACCGCCACTGCCCGGCCGTCGTCACGCTCCCGCAGTCCGACGTGGACCACTTCAACCACGTCCCGCGCGCCGCCTTCGTGATGGAGCCGCGACTGCGCTGCGAACTCACCGCCGGCCACGGCGGCTCCCACTCCGCGCTCGTCCAGGGCGTCGGCTACGACCTGCACTGGGCGTCCTGGCCGGAGTACGCCGTCGAGGTCGCCGCCCGCTGCCCCGAGGAGGCGCCCTTCGAGGGCGCCGAACCACCGCGCGAGGCCGACATCTGCCTGCTGCGCGAGGGCCACCCGGGGCCGCACTACGGCGACACCTGGTTCTGAAACCGGCTCCGACTCTGGTGCCGGCTCTGGTTCCGAACCAGGTTCCGGCCGGGTGCCGACCCGGCCGGCACCCCGTTCCGGCCGGGTTCCGGCCCTCCCGCCGGCGGCTCCGGGCTCACGCCCCGCGGGCCGCCGCCACCACCTCCGTCATCGCCAGCAGGAAGCGCCGGGCCGTCGCCAGCTCCGCCGCGTCGAACCGGCCCATGGCGCCCACCAGGTCGCCGATCAGCCCGCCGAAGAAGCCCTGTCCGAGCTCCATCGCACGCTCTTCGACCACCAGCCGCACCTTGCGCCGGTCCCCCGGGTCCCGTTCGCGCCGGATCAGGCCGAGCCGCTCCAGCCGGTCCACCAGCCCGGTGGTGCCCGCCGAGTTGAGCCGCAGCGCCTCGCCGAGCCGGCCCGGGGTGACCACCTCCCCGGCCCTGGCCGCGTCCAGCAGGTGGATCAGCGCCCGCAGATCGGTCGGGTGCAGCCCGCTGCGCGCCGCGAACTCGGCCCCGAACAGGTCGAGTTCGACGGTCAGTCCGCGCAACAGGTGGACCAGCCGCATCGGCTCCTCGACATCGGACAACCCCGGCCTCCTTCCTCGGCACCCCCAGGTGCCGTATTCTCTCGCTGAGCGAGATACTTGTGCAGCGAGTGATTCCATCATCCCAGCGGAGGCCCGCCATGTCTGCGACCGCACCTGCCTCACCGTCCGCGTCGGCCGCGCGCACGGCGCCGTTCTTCGCCGCGTACGACGCGCTCCTCGCCCACTGGCCCCTCCCGGTCGAGCCGGTCGACGTCCGCACCGCCCACGGCACCACCCGGGTCAACGCCTGCGGCCCGCGCGACGGCCACCCCCTCGTCCTGCTCCACGGCGGCGGCGCCACGTCCGCCATGTGGTTCGCCATCGCCCCCGCCCTGGCCGCCGCCGGGCACCGCGTCCTCGCCGTCGACCTCATCGGCGACCCGGGCCGCAGCGTCCACGACGGCGCCGCGCTCGGCGGCGTCCCCGGGCTCATGGCGTGGCTGGACGCCGTCCTCGACGGGCTCGGCGTCCAGGAGGCCGACCTCTGCGGCCACTCCTACGGCGCCTGGACCGCCGTCGAGTACGCGCTCCACGCGCCGGGACGGGTCGGACGCATCGCCCTGCTCGACCCCAACAACGTCTTCGCCGGCTTCCGCCCCGGCTACCTGCTGCGCGCCCTGCCGCTCTTCCTCCCCCGCCGCACCGCCGACCGCGCCCGCTCCTACCTCGCCTGGGAGAGCGGCGACACGCCCCGGCTCGACGCCGACTGCCGCGAGGTGTACGCGCTCGGGTACGCCGACTTCCCCGCCTCCCGCATCGTCACCGGCCCCCGCCCGACCGCCGACCGCCTGCGCACGCTCACCGCGCCGACGCTCGCCCTGTTCGCCGAACGCAGCCGCGCCCACGACGCCCACCGCGTCGCGGACGCCACCCGCCGCGCCCTGCCCGACGCCACCGTCACCGTCCTCCCGGGCCTGGCCCACCACAACCTGCCGGCAGCCGGGGCGGAGCAAGTCAACCGGCGGCTGACGGACTTCCTTTCGCGGACCAAGGGCTGATACTCGATCACGCGGGCGAGTAGCGCACGAACTCGTGGACCACGCCGGACGCCGGCCCCGGCTGCCGCCGGGAGCCTCAGGCGGCGCGGGTCAGCCGGTCCACCATCTCGGCCATCGCGTCGGCGGGCAGGCTCGGATTGCGGGCGGCGGCCGTGGCCGTGCGCGGGTCGTGCAGCGAGCTCGCCAACTGCTCGGCGGGGACTCGGGGGTGAGCTGCGACGGCGGCGCGGACGTCCACGTCGGGGTCGTCCAGGAGGCGCCGGACGGCTTCCTCCGTCAGGCGCGGGTCCGTCGCCGCCCTGCGGCGGACTTCGGGGCTCGGGTCGCGGGTGAAGCGCTCGACGAGGGCGGGGGGCGATTCCTCGTCGTCGAGGGCCAGGCGGCGCATGTGGGGGTCGGGGTCGTCGGCGAAGCGCAGGAGGCCCGTGCGGGGGAAGTTCGGGTGGCCGTGGGGGCGGTCGGGGTGGGAGAGGCTGCCGGTCCACCAGCGCCAGACGTCCAGGAGGAGTTCGGCGGGGGCGTCGTCGCAGGACTCGGCGAGGAAGAGGTGGATGACGCGGTCCTCGTCCGCGGCGAGCCGGGTCACGACGTCGGGCGGGAGCCGGCGGGCGCGGGCGACGCTACGGCGGATCGTGGGGTGGGTGGAGGCGGCCAGTTCGCGCATCGCGTCCGGGTCGGCCTGCCGGGCCAGCACCCAGGGGAGCGCATGATGGTATTCGTACTCCTCAAGGTCGACGCGGACGGCGGCGCGACGCTCCTCGGTCAGATCGGGCCGGACGGACACCGTGAAGCGCACGTCCTCGTCCTCGTCCTCGGCCAGCAGGTCGACGACGTCCGCGGGCAGGTGCGGGTTGCGGGCGAGTGCCTCCCGCTCGCGGGCCGGAAAGGTCCGGGCCGACTCCCGTGCCAGGTCCGGTTCGAGGCGGCAGGTCGCGAGTACGACGTCGCGGCTCCCGAAGAGCGCGAGCACGTCGCGGGGCATCGGGTGATCGGCGTGGTGCAGAAGCAGTGCGACCTCACGGACCCGGCCGGCCGGGTCGGCGAGCAGTGAGTGCCGGGCCTCCTCGCCCAGGTGTGGCCAGGCCGCCGGGCAGGCCTCGGCGCGGACGGCCGGGTCCGCGTCGCCGGCGAGCCGGACGGCGAGCGCGACGGGCAGCCCGGGAAGGCGGGCCGCCTCGGCGCGGACCCGGGCGGAGGGGTCGGTCGCGAGCTGCCGCAGTACGTCGACGGGCAGTTCGGCGGCCCGGTCGGCCGCCATGACGGTGAGGGTCCAGCGGCGCCGGGCATCCGGCTCGTCCAGGATCAGCCGCACCCACCGGTCGGCGGTGATGCCCGGCTGGGACTCGGCCGCGCGGGCCCGGACCTTCCACTCGGGGTGGGCGAGCGCGGCCGCCACGGCCACGGGCGGGCGGGGGCTCCACAGGAGGGCGGGATACGCGCCGAGGAGGGCGGGCCACAAGGCGTCGGGCAGGGCCGGATTGGCGGCGAGGCCGTGCGCCCACGCGTCGCGCAGGTCGGGGGCGAGGGGCTCGTGGGTCACCGGGCACCCTTCGAGTCCGCGGTCAGGCCGGTGATCAGGCCGGTGATCAGGGCGGTGATCAGGGCGGTGAGGGCGGCCTGGAGGTCGGCACAGCGAGTGCCCGGGCCCCGGTCGGGGACCTCGGCGTGGACGCGGGTGAGGGCGGGGAGCGCCTGCGGATCCGCGGCGGCGAAGGCGGCGGCGCGCTGATTGGGCCGGCGGGGCGGGCTGACGGGGTGTTCGGAGAGGAGTTCGCCGAGCACCAGCTGCCAGCAGGAGCGGAACGCGGAGGCCGCGCGGGCCGGCGGGAGCCCGGCGGCCAGCAGGTCGGCGAGGCAGGCGTCGTTGAACGGCAGGGCGTTCTCGGCGACGAGTTCACCGCGGATGAGGACGTGCAGCACCCAGGCGTGGCCGGCCATGTAGTCGTGCGCGCCGAGCAGGCGGCGGAGCAGGCGGGCGGCCGGTTCCGCGCCGGGGACGTCCACCGGGAGGCCGGCGGCGATCTCCTCCAGTACGGCGAGCAGCAAGGTGTCGCGGTCGGCCACGTGCCGGTACAACGAGGCGGCGGCGGTGCCGAGTTCGGCCGCGACCGCGCGCATGGTGAGGGCGTCTATGCCGTCCCGCTCGATCACGCGGCGCCCGGCGGCGACCACGGCGGCGGTGGTGAGGCCCGGCCGGGGCCGCCGTGGGCCGTACCGGCCTCGCTCGGCGGCCGGTGCTCCGTCCGGTGACGCCCTCCGCTCAGACGCCTCCCGGTCCGACCTCCCCCGCTCGGGCATGTTCCGTTCAAGCGTCGCCCGCTCAGGCACTTCCCGCTCTGGCCTCTCCCGTCCTGGCATCCCGTCATCCTGCCACGCCGGACCGGGCTTCCCACCTGCGCGCTTGCCGACCCACACAAGTAAGGCTTACCTTACGCGAACAACGTTCGCATTCGGAGGTCGCCGTGCCCGAATCAGTCCTCTCCACACCGTTGACCACGACCACCGCCGCGCCGCCCGGGCCCGGCGGCCCGCGCAAGTCCCTCGTCCTCGCCACCGCGTGCCTGTGCCAGCTGATGGTCACGCTCGACGCCAGCATCGTGAACATCGCACTGCCCGCCATGGGCGGCTCCCTCGGCTTCGCCGACAGCGCGCTGCCGTGGGTGGTCAACGCCTACGCGCTCGCGTTCGGCGGGCTGCTCCTGCTCGGCGGCCGGGTCGCCGACCTGGCCGGGCACCGCCGGGCGCTGCTCGCGGGACTGGTCCTGTTCGGCGTGGCGTCCGTACTCGGCGGCTTCGCGCAGACGCCCGCGCAGTTGATCGCCGCGCGTGCCGGACAGGGCGTCGCGAGCGCCGTCCTCGCCCCGATCGGCCTGACCCTGATCATGGTCACCTTCACCGAGGGCGCCGCCCGGGCCCGGGCGCTCGGCGTCTGGTCGATGGTGACGGCGGGCGGCAGCGCGCTCGGCGTGCTGCTCGGCGGCGTGCTGACCGATCTGCTCGACTGGCGCTGGGTGTTCTTCGTGAACGCCCCGCTCGTCCTGGTGGCCGCCGCCCTCGCGTCGCGCTCCGTCGCCACCGCCCGGCCGCCGCGCGCGGGACGACTCGACGTGGTCGGCGCCGCCCTCGGCACCGGTGCGATGAGCGTGCTCGTGTACGGGCTGATGTCGACCGACCGACACCCGTTGGGCTCGCCCCGGACCATCGCCACCCTCGGGACCGCCGTGCTGCTCGGCCTCGCGTTCCTCGGCTGGGAGGCCCGGTTCGCGTCCGCGCCAATCGTGCGGCTCGGCGTGCTGCGGGTGCGGACGGCGTGGGTCGCGAGCCTGATCGTCACCCTGGTCGGCGCGGCGATGCTGGTCGGCTTCTACTTCTGCTCGCTGCACCTGCAGAACGTGCTGCACTACGGGCCACTCGCCGCGGGCGCCGCCTTCCTGCCGTTCTGCGCCGGGACGATGGCGGGCAGCATGACGGCCGGCCGCCTGAGCGCCCGCTTCGGCGGGCGGGCGACGCTCACCGGCGGGCTGGCGCTGGCCGGGCTCGGGATGCTGTGGTTCAGCGGGCTCGGGGTCTCGTCCGGCTATCTGACGGCGTTCGTCGGGCCGTCCGTGGTCGCCGGCGCCGGCGTCGGGATCTGCATGGTGGCCAACACGGCGATGGGCACGTCCGGCGTCGACCCGCGCGAGGCCGGGCTGGTCAGCGGGCTGCTGAACGCCGGGCGCCAGTGCGGCGGAAGCATCGGCCTCGCCGTGCTCTCCACCCTCGCCGTCGCGGCGACGCGGCACGCCGCGGCGGCCGGTGACTCCGCTCCGGCAGCGCTCGCGGCGGGCTACGACCGGGCGTTCGTCGTCACCGCCGTACTGCTGGCCGTGGCGGCGCTGATCGCGGTCGTGTTCGTCCCGGCGCCGCCGCGGCGGAAGGCGGCGGGCGTGTGACTCCCCGGGCCGCCGCGGCACCAGCCCGGGCGCTGCGGCGGCCCAACCCGGCTGCGCCGGGGGAATGTTCAGCACACCGACCGATGCATGCTGCAGTGGATCGGTTCATTGAAGCTCTCTCCCGGCTGAAGCCGGGAGACTCCCGCCTAGGGTCTGTTTTGGAAGGTCATCGGACTTGATGCCAGGCTCATCGGATGGGGCGTGGGGATCTGTCGGATGGCCAGTGGGCTGTGCTGGAGCC
>NZ_JBHVPD010000008.1:0-160902 GCF_042887525.1 Kitasatospora sp. NPDC057936 | reverse complement strand
TAACAGCGAACAGATAACAGATTTCGAAATCTGTTATCTGTTCGCTGTTACCTGTTCGCTGTCATCCGTTCGCGCCCCACGCGCACCCCTCCGAACGCCACTGGGGGGTATGTCGGCCGCCGCCGACTTCCCGCCCAGTGCATGTGCTGTCGCTGTCGCGCAGGTGCCTACCGGAAGTCCCTACCGGAGGTCCCTACCGCGTGCAGCTGCCGTGCTGCGTCCCTGCTGTGACCGATGAAGGTCCGTCACCGGCCCGCGAGGGCGTGGACGAACTTCGTGCCGTCGATGGTGCCGAGGCCGCTGGCGAGGTCGTAGCCCTCGGTCGCGTTGTAGCCGGTGACGCCGTTCCAGCCGTTGTCGCCGTCCTTGACGTCCGTGATGCCGCTCCAGTCGCTCGGGAGCAGGCTCAGGCCGTACATGCGCCAGTTGATCTGGCCGAGGCGGTAGCCGGCGGCCTGGTCGGCCAGGGCGACGATGCCCGAGAACAGCGGGGTGGCCTCGCTGGTGCCGCCGGTGAGGTGCCAGCCGACCGCGGTCGGGTCGTACGACTCGTACGTCCAGGCGGCGCCGTCGACGGCCGCGCTCATGCTGATGTCCGGGGTGCCGCGGTGGTTGCCGGTGACGTTGGCGACGCCGGCCTGGTACCACGGGCGCTCGAAGATGCCGGAGACGCCACCGCCGCCGGCGCCGGACTTGTCGTGCCACACCTTGTCGGCCGCGGTGCGGTTGCCGTTGTCGTCCAGGGTCAGCTGGGTGCCGCCGACCGAGGTGACCAGCGGGTCCGAGGACGGCCACGAGTTGACCTTGTACGGGTACAGGTCGGTGCCGTTGGTCTGCGCGTCGGTGGCGCCGTTGTCGCCGGAGGCGGCGAGCACGGTGACGTTGTGGGCCGCGGCGGACTTGAACGCGTAGCGCAGGTCGGTCAGGGACTTGAAGTCGCCCTTGTCGTAACCCGGGAACGTGTTCTCGGTGGCGCCGAAGCTCTGCGAGATGACGTCGCCGACGCCCTTCTTGATGAGGTCCTTCTCGGCGTCCATCATCTCGGGCAGGCCGGTGGTGCCCTCGGTCTCGGCGACACCGGTCTCGACCAGGACGATGTGGGCGTCGGGGGCCATCGCGTGGGCGTACTCGACGTCCAGGGTGGTCTCGCCGGCCCAGCCGGTGTGGTCGGGGTTCTTCGGGTCGAAGACGGGGACGTTGCCCCACTTGACGACCTCGACGTTGGTGTCCTTGATGCCCCACTGCTTGTCGAAGACCTCCAGGTCGTGCTGGATGGTCGGCGAGCCGAAGGAGTCGACGATGACGATCGTGCGGCCCTTGCCGGTGATGCCCTCCTGGTACAGCGGGCCCAGGTTGTAGGCCTTCTGGTACTGGAGCGGCGAGTAGCAGTGGATGCCGATCTGGCTGACGCACTGGGTGGTGGTCAGCGGGGCCGGGCGGGTCGTGGCGAGGTGGTGTCCGGCCGAGGCGGGCTGGACGTGGACGCCGGCCAGGTTGTGCGAGGGCGCTGCGACGGCAGCGCCGACCGCCGGGACGGAGACGGTGCCGGCCGTGACGGCGGTCGCTCCTACGGCGAGCAGAGCCAGGGCGCGACGGAGGGTAGCGGGGCTGCCCATGGGACTCCTTGGGGGACGCAGGGCCCGACCTTGGTCCGGTCGGGTCGGTCCGGCCATCCCATCGATTGCCACATGATCATGCCATAGTCATTTTGTGGGGTGGTGTTACGAACGGCATGGTCATGTTCGGCCACGCGAAAAGGTAAAGGCCGTCCCAGGGGAAAGTAACTCCGCTGCTGGGACGGCCCGTTGACTACACGTCGGGAAGCCTCGCCGATTTCACAGTTTTCACCGTGTTGGCCAACTTTACCAAGTTCATCGGCGCGGGGTAAGCCTTCGTCGGGTCAGCGTGCCCCGCCGTTGACGTACAGGGTCTGCCCGCTGACGTACGAGGCGTCCTCGCTCGCGAGGAACACGACCACCGAGGCGATCTCCTCCGGCTGTCCGACCCGCCGCAGCGGGGTCCTGGCGGACACCTCGGCCTGGTGCTCCTCGGCCGAGCTGCCGACCCGCTCCGCGGTCGCGGCGGTCATCGCGGTGGCGACGTAGCCGGGCGCGACGGCGTTGACGTTGATGTTGAACGGGCCCAGCTCGATGGCCAGGGTCGCGGTCAGCCCCTGGATGCCGGCCTTGGCGGCGGCGTAGTTGGCCTGGCCGCGGTTGCCGAGCGCCGAGCGCGAGCTGAGCGAGACGATCTTGCCGAACTTCTGTGCCACCATGTACTTCTGCGCGACGTGACTGCAGTTGTAGGCGCTGGTCAGGTTGACCGTCAGCACCGCGTCCCAGTCGGCCTTCGGCATCTTGAAGAACAGGTTGTCCCGGGTGATCCCGGCGTTGTTGACCAGGATGTGCACGCCGCCGAGGTCGGTGGCGACCCGGGCGAACACCGCCTCGACGGCGTCGTAGTCGGCCACGTCGCAGCCGTACGCCCGTGCCGTGCCGCCCTTGGCGGTGATCTCGGCGACCGTCCCGGCCGCGCGCTCGGCCGTGAGGTCGACGACGGCGACCGCCGCGCCCTCCTCGGCCAGCCGGCGGGCCGTCGCCGCGCCGATGCCCTGCGCCGCACCGGTGACCACGGCGACCTTTCCTGCGAAACGCGACACTTCGTACTCCCTGGGGGTGGGTCCTGAGGGTGGATATGTAGACAAAGGGATGTCCGGATAAAACCAGGTCCGGACAAAACGACGTCAGCACGAGCCGGAACGTCGGAACGAGCAGAACGATTGGAACGAGCAGAAGGATTGGAACGAGCGGAACGAACCAGCGGAACGCAGGAATGAGCCGGAACGTCAGGCGTTCTCGACCAGCACGGCCGTGCCCTGCCCGACGCCCACGCACATCGTGGCGAGCCCGCGCCGCGCGCCGGTGCGGTGCATCCGGTGAAGCAGCGTCGTCAGGATGCGGGCGCCGGAGCCGCCGAGCGGGTGGCCGAGGGCGATCGCGCCGCCGCTCGGGTTGACGCGCTCGGGGTCGATGCCCAGCCCGTCCATGGAGGCCAGCGCCTGGGCCGCGAACGCCTCGTTCAGCTCGGCCGTGTCGACGTCGCCGATCGACCAGCCGCTGCGCCCGAGCGCCTTCTGCGTCGCGGGCACCGGTCCGATGCCCATGACGTCCGGGTGCACCCCGGCGGAGGCCCCGGCGACGTACCGGCCGAGCGGCTCCAGGCCCAGGTCGCGCAGCGCCTCCTCGCTGACCAGGACGAGCCCGGCGGCGCCGTCGTTCATGGGCGAGGCGTTCCCGGCGGTGACGGTGCCGTCCGGGCGGAACGCGGGCTTGAGCCGGGCGAGCTTCTCCGGGCTGGTGTCCTCGCGGATGCCCTCGTCCAGGGTCACCGTCACGCCGTCCGGCCGCTCGACCGGGATCAGCTCGGCGTCGAAGTGCCCGTCCTTGCGCGCGGCGGCGGCCCGCTGGTGGCTGCGCAGCGCGAAGGCGTCCTGGCGTTCGCGGCCGATGCCGTACCGGCCGGCCACCTCCTCCGCGGTCTCGCCCATGCTGAGCACGCCGTGCAGTTCGGCCATCCGGGGGTTGGTGAGCCGCCAGCCGAGCCGGGTGTCGTAGGTCTCGATCCGGTGCGGGAGCGCCTCGTCGGGGCGGGGGAGGACGAAGGGGGCGCGGGTCATCGACTCGCAGCCGCCGGCGAGCACGACGTCGGCCTCGCCGGAGCCGATCGCCCGCGCTGCGAGCGTGACGGCCTCCAGGCCGGAGGCGCAGAGCCGGTTGACGGTGGCGCCGGGGACGGTGTCGGGCAGGCCGGCGAGCAGGACGGCCATCCGGGCGGCGTTGCGGTTGTCCTCGCCGGCCTGGTTGGCGGCGCCCCAGTAGACGTCGTCGATGCGGGCGGGGTCGAGGGCGGGCACGTCGGCGAGCAGGGCGCGCAGCACGGTGGCCGAGAGGTCGTCCGGCCGGACCGTGGCGAGTGCTCCGCGCAGCCGGCCGATGGGTGTGCGGCGGGCGGCGGCGAAGTAGACGGGACGCACGTCGTCGGGCTCCTTGTCCAGTGGAGGGGTGGGGGTGTCCTGGTCGGATGGTTCAGGAGGCTCAGGTGGCTAAGAGGGCTCGGAGGGCTCAGAAGGCGTTGACGCCGGTGAGCGCGCGGCCGATGAGCAGCTGGTGGATCTGGCTGGTGCCCTCGTAGAGGGTCATGACCCGCGCGTCGCGCAGGTACTTGCCGACCGGGTACTCGTCGATGAACCCGTAGCCGCCGAACACCTGGAGCGCGTTGTTGGCGGCCCGGACGGCGGCCTCGCTCGCGTAGAGCTTGGCGACGGAGGACTCGGTGGCGAACGGCAGGCCGCGTTCGATGTGGTCGGCGACCTTCCAGGTGAGCAGCCGGGCGGCCTCGACGTCGACGGCGATGCCGGCCAGCAGTTCCTGGACGAGTTGGTGCGAGGCGATCGGTTTGCCGAACTGCTCGCGCTCCCCGGCGTAGCGCACGGCGGCCTCCAGGCAGGCGCGGGCGATGCCGACGCAGCCGGCGGCGACCGACATCCGGCCCTTGGCGAGGGCGCCCATCGCCACGCCGAAGCCCTTGCCGACGGCGCCGAGCCGGGCGCCGTCGGGCACCCGGACCGCGTCGAAGGAGAGTTCGGCGGTGGCCTGGCCGCGCAGGCCGAGCTTGCCGTGGATCTCGGTGCGGGTGAAGCCGGGCAGGTCGGTGGGGACGAGGAAGGCGGTGATGCCCTTGTGGCCGCGCTGCTGCGGGTCGTCGCCGCCGGTGCGGGCGAAGACGAGGGCGACGTCGGCCCAGGTGCCGTTGGTGATGAAGGTCTTGGCACCGCTGATCAGCCAGTCGTCGCCGTCCCGGACGGCCCGGGTGGTGAGGTTGGCCGCGTCCGAGCCGGTGCCGGGTTCGGTGAGGGCGAAGCACGCGAGGGCCTCGCCGGAGGTGAGCCGGGGGAGCCAGTGGCGCTTCTGCTCCTCGGTGCCGTGGCTGTTGATCGACTTGGCGACGAGCCCGAGGGAGACGGAGACGATGCCGCGCACCGCCGAGTCGCCGCGTCCGAGCTCCTCCAGGACGAGGCAGTAGGCGAGGTGGTCGCCGCCGCTGCCGCCGTACTCCTCGGGCAGGGTGAGGCCGAGGAAGCCCAGCTTGGCGAGTTTGCCGACGATCGCGCGGTCCACGGACTCGGCGCGGTCCCACGCGGCGGCGTACGGGGCGATCTCGCGGTCGGTGAACTCGGCGGCGAGTTCCCGGACGGCGGTCTGCTCCTCGGACAGCTCCAGATTCACGGCGGCTCCCGGTTCCGGGCCCGGCGAGGGGCTGTCGCGCCCACCGACCTTCCGTGCCCATTAAACTAGCGCTGCAAGTTTTACGGGGGGACTGTAGCTCCGACCGGGCCGTGCTGGGAAGAGGCGCCTGTCAGAATCGGTCCCCGACCCACCCGACCGGAGGACTCCGGCCGGACGGACCGCCCGAGGAACCGGAGGAAGCCGCTCGATGGCCCGCCCGCGCACCCCGCTGCTCAGCCGCGAGCGCATCGTCTCCGCCGCGCTGCGGCTGATCGACGCCGAGGGCCTGGACGCCCTCTCCACCCGCCGACTCGCCACCGAGCTGTCGGTCAGCGGGCCGTCGCTCTACAACCACTTCGCGACCAAGGACGAGCTCCTGGACGCGGTCGTCGACACCGTCATCGGGGAAGTCGACCTGTCGATGTTCGGCGGATCGCCGGGCACGGCGGGTGCGCCGGGCACGGCAGGCACGGCGGGTGCGGCGGCGCCGACCCCGTGGCCGGAGGCGCTGCGCGACTGGGCCCGCTCCTACCGCGCCGCGCTGGCCGCCCACCCCAACATCGTCCCGGTGCTCGCCCAGGGCCCCGGCCGCCGGCCGCACGCGCTGCGCCTGGCCGACGCCGTGTTCGGGCACCTGGTGGACGCGGGGTGGCCGCGCGGCCAGGCCACCCGGATCGGCGCGCTGATGCGCTACTTCGTCACCGGCTCGGCGCTGGCCTCCTTCGCGGCCGGGTTCCCGGCGGACGCGGAGCTGTACGACGTCGCCGACTACCCGCACCTCGGCGAGGCGCACCGGCTGGCCGGCCACCGGGGCACCGTCGACGAGGCCGCGTTCGAGACCGGTCTGGAGGCGCTCCTCGACGGGCTGGCGCTGCGCTTCGAGCGCCTCACCGGGGCGGGCGCGTAGCCCGCGCCGGCGGCCGGCCCCGCCTCGTCACCGGCGCCCGCACGTCACAAGGGCCCGCGCGTCACCAGCGCCCGCGCGTCACCAGGGCTCGCGTGCCAGGAAGGCCGGGCGCAGCGACGGGTCCACCGGGTCGTAGTAGCGGTGGTAGACGGGGGTGAGCCCGCCGGAGACCGGGGGCACGATCCAGCTCCAGTCCGCCGGGGTGGGCCGGCCGAGGCGCTTCTCCTGCGCGACGTGCTTGAGGAAGCGCTCCGACTCGGTGTGGTGGTCGGCCATCGTCACCCCCGCCTCCTGGAAGGAGTGCAGCACGGCGACGTTGAGCTCGACCAGCGCGCGGTCCCGCCAGAGGGTGCGGTCGTTGGAGGTGTCCAGGCCGAGCCGTCCGGCGACGGTGGCGAGCATGTCGTAGCGGTCGGCGTCGGCGAGGTTGCGGGCGCCGATCTCGGTGCCCATGTACCAGCCGTTGAAGGGTGCGGCGGGGTAGCGCACGCCGCCGATCTCCAGTGTCATGTCGCTGATCGCCGGTACCGCGTACCAGCGCAGGCCGAGTTCGGCGAACCAGGCGAACTCGGGGTGGGAGAGCGGGACTTCGAGCGTGGTGTCGTCCGGGAGCTGGTACCACTCGGGGCGCTCGCCGGGCCGTTCCCGGATCAGCAGGGGCAGCACCTCGAAGCGGTCCTCGGCGCACTTCCAGCCCAGGTCCCGGGCGAGGGCGGCGAGTTGGACGCCGGCCGGGTCGCCGGTCACGCCGCCGGTCACGCCGCCGGTGACATCGTGGGTGATGCCGTCGGGGATGCCGTCCGGGCCGTCGGACGGGCCGTCGTCCGGGTCGGCGGCCGTCGTCCGGTGGCCGGCGTAGCGGACGAGTTGCTGGTTGAGGATGCGCGCGGCGGGCCGGCCGGGCCGGTCGGGGGCGAACACCGAGACGACCGGGCGGATCCGGCCGCCGTTGCCGGCCAGCCGCAGGTGTTCGAAGCACTCGGCGGCGATGTCGTCGGCCGAGGTGAGGTGGCGCAGGTCGCGCACCACGAGGCTGCGCCAGTACAGCCGGCCGATGCAGCGGGCGGCGTTGCGCCAGGCCAGTTTGGCGCCGTAGGCGAGCTCGGCGGGGGTGTGCTCGTAGGTGCCGGTGCGGTCGATCTCGTCGAGCACGGCGCGTATCCGCTCGTCCGGGTCGCCACCGGCCGCGGGCTGCTCGTGGTGGAACTGCCGGACGAACGAGGTGGCCTGGGCGGGGTCGGTGAATGGCGGGTCCGCCGGGAGCAGCGCGTCGCCCGCGCCGGCGGTGCGGGGCTCCGCGGGGTGGGGCCCGGAACCGTGGGGCCCGGAAGCGTGGGACCCGGGGTCGTGGGGTCCGGCGGCGTGTGGCCCGGCGGGGTGGGACCCGGGGTGGGTGTGGGCGTACGGGCAGCCGCCGGCGGGCGCGGCGGCGGATCTGCGGGTGCGAAGCCGGTTGAAGATCAAGACATCCCTCCTGCCGAACAGGAGTACCGGAGCCGGCCGGCCCGCCGCAGAGAGTGAACGATTCGGCCCCCGCACCCGCGCTGATCGCGCTAGGGTGCGGGGGCCGGAGGTCCGGGGCCGGCGGAGCGGCCCGTGTCCTCCCGTCAGCCCATGTCCTCCAGGCGGACGCCCTTCGTCTCCTTCATGTACTTGGCCACGAAGACGATCGACAGCGCGGCGAAGGCGGCGTAGATCAGGTAGGTCGCGGACAGGTTCCAGCGGGACATCGACGGGAACGAGACGGTGATCGCCCAGTTGGCGATCCACTGCGCGGAGGCGGCGACGGACAGGGCGGCGGCGCGGACGCGGTTCGGGAACATCTCGCCGAGCATCACCCAGACGACCACGCCCCACGACATCGCGAAGAACAGCACGAAGGCGTTGGCGGCGACCAGCGCGACGGTGCCCTGGAGGTCGGGCAGGGTGACGTTGTCGCCGCTGCCGGTGGCCGAGGAGAACGCCCAGCCGGCGGCGCCGAGGGCGACGGCCATGCCGGCCGAGCCGATCAGGGCGAGCGGCTTGCGGCCGATCCGGTCCACCAGCAGGATCGCGATCACGGTGCCGAGGATGTTGATGACCGAGCCGATGAAGCTGATCAGCAGCGAGTTGCTCTGGTCGATGCCGACCGACTGCCACAGGATCGACGAGTAGTAGAAGATCACGTTGATGCCGACGAGCTGCTGGAAGACCGACAGGCCGATGCCGACCCAGACGATCGGCAGCAGGCCGAAGCGGCCGCCGAGCAGGTCGCGGAAGCGCGGGCGGTGGTCGGAGGCGATCAGGGCCTGGACCTCGGCGATCCGGGCGTCGGTGTCGACGCCCTCGCCCTCGACCTCGGCGAGCACGGTGCGGGCGTCGTCGAGGCGGCCGGCCTGGATCAGGTAGCGCGGGGACTCGGGGATGACCGAGGAGAGCACGAAGTAGACGGCTGCCGGGATCACGCAGATGCCGAGCATCCACTGCCAGGCCTCCAGGCTGAGCAGCCTGCCACGGGTGTCGCCGCCGGCGGCGTCCGCCAGCACCCAGTTGACCAGCTGGGATATCGCGATGCCGAGCACGATCGCGGCCTGCTGGAAGGAGGCCAGGCGGCCGCGGTACCTGGTCGGCGCGACCTCGGCGATGTAGGTCGGCGCGATCACCGAGGCGATGCCGATGGCGGCGCCGCCCAGCACGCGCCAGAAGGCGAGGTCCCACGCGGAGAACGGGAGCATCGAGCCGACGGCGCTGACGGCGAACATCAGCGCGCCCGCCTTCATGACCTTGATGCGGCCGTAGCGGTCGGCGAACCGGCCGGCCACCGCGGCGCCGATCGCCGACCCGAGCAGGGCCGAGGAGACGATCAGACCGGTCACGCCGTCGCCGACGCCGAACTTCTCCTGGATGCCCGAGACGGCGCCGTTGATCACGGAGCTGTCGTAGCCGAACAGGAACCCGCCGAGGGCTGCGGCGGCGGTGATGAAGACGACGAAGCCGAGGCGGCCGGGCGCGGTGGCCTCGACCGCCCCGGAGGGCTTCTGGGTGACGCTCACGATCTTGACTCCTGGTACTCAACGCTGAGCTCGGTAGCCGAGATCGTAACCCCTGTTCGTTTAACTCTTGTACACCGGGCTCCTCAAGTTTTGCTCCTAGAATTCGTAAGGTGAACAAGCAAATTGGGGCCGACGAGGTCCCGCGGCGGGCGGCGCGACGGCTGCTCCGCCGCCGCGCCGCTGCGCCGCGCCGCCCGCCGGGCGCCTCACATCGGGGCGGACAGCGACAGCCCGAAGCGGCCTTCCTCGTCCGTCCACCAGTGGGTCAGCCGCATCCCGGCCGCCGCCAGCTCCTCGGCCACCCGCTCGCGGCGGAACTTGGCCGACACCTCGGTGCGCAGTTCCTCGCCGCGGTCGAAGTGCACCGGCAGGTCCAGGACCGGGATCTTCACGGTCTGGGAGCGCAGCGAGCGCAGCCGCATCTCGATCCACTCCCGCTCCGCGTCCCAGCGCGCGACGTGCTCGAAGGCGTCCGGGTCGAAGTCGGCGCCCAGCTCGCGGTTGAGCACGTTCAGCACGTTGCGGTTGAACTGGGCGGTCACCCCGGACGCGTCGTCGTAGGCGGCGACCAGCACGGCCGGGTCCTTGACCAGGTCGGTGCCGAGCAGCAGGTGGTCGCCCTGGTCGAGGGTGGCGCGCAGGCCGCCGAGGAAGCCGGTGCGCTCGTCGGGCAGCAGGTTGCCGAGGGTGCCGCCGAGGAAGGCGACCAGGCGCGGGGCGCCGTCCGGCGGCAGGCCGAGCCGCGCGGTGAAGTCGGCCAGCACGCCGTGCACCGCGACCCCGGGGTAGTCGGCGGCGAGCGCCTCGCCGGCCGAGGTGAGCGCGCTCTCGCTGACGTCCACCGGGACGTAGGTGCGCAGCGTGCCGAGGTCGTTCAGGGCGTCCAGCAGGAGCCTGGTCTTCTCGGAGGAGCCGGAGCCGAGCTCGACGAGCGTGCGGGCCTTGGTCGCGGCGGCGATCTCGCCGGCCCGGGCGGTGAGGATGGCCCGTTCGGCGCGGGTCGGGTAGTACTCGGGCAGCCTGGTGATCTCCTCGAACAGGTCGCTGCCGCGCGCGTCGTAGAACCACTTCGGGGGCAGCCACTTGGGTTCGGACGTCAGGCCGTGCTGCACGTCGTGGCGCAAGGCGGTGCTGAAGTGGTCGGCGGGGAGCAGCCTGGTGAGGTCAAAGCTGTTCATGACAGGGCGGTCCTCTGTTCAGAAGGTGAAGGTAGGGCGCGGGCTCAGCCGCGGCGGGGGAGGGGGCGGACGATGACGGCCGGCGCCGGAGGAGGTCCGTCCGGTCCGGCTTCGGTGAGGGCTGCGGCGGTGGCGTCGAGGCCGTTCGGGGCTCCGGCGCCGGCCACGGCTTCCGCGCCGGCCAGGGTTTCCGCACCGGCGAGGGCTTCGGCACCGGCCAGGGCTTCGGCGCCGGCGACGAGGAGCGAGCCCTCGGGGACGGCCGTCCAGCCGGGCTCGTCGTCGTACGGCTCGGAGGCCACCACGAGACCGCCCCCCAGCAGGGTGCGGTGGTGCAGTGTGTCGCCCCAGGCGGTCGCCGCGACCGAGCGGCCGTCGGTCAGCAGCAGGTTGAGCCGCCCGGTGGTGTGCTCGGTGACGTCCGCGACGGTGGCCGCGAGCGCCTCGCCCAGCCCGGCCCCGGTGCGCAGCCGGTGCAGGGTGAGCGCCCACACGAGGGCGGAGTCGGTGCGCGCCTCCAGGTCCAGCAGCTCGGCGGCGGGCAGCAGCCCGGCGAGCGCGTCGAGCTTGTCCGGCCAGCCGGCCACCGCGCCGTTGTGGCTGAAGAGCCAGCGCCCGGCGGAGAACGGTGCGGCGGCGTGCTCGCCGGCCGCGCACCCCTCGGTGGCGGAGCGGACGGCCGCCAGCAGCGCCCGGGTGCGGATCACCCGGGCGAGGTCGGCGAAGGCGGCGTCCGCCCAGATCGGCCCGGCCCGGCGGTAGCGGGCGGGGATCTCGTCGCCGTCCGCGTACCAGCCGAGGCCGAACCCGTCGACGTTCATCGTGCCGTGCTGCTGCGTGCGCGGCGCCCAGGACTGGCGGTGCAGCGCGTACGGCGGCACGACCAGCAGCTCTCCCGGTGCCACCGGCCGGCCCAGGTAGGCGATGTGTCGGCACATCAGGCATCGCCCTGGTCGGGGACGTCGGCGGCCGTGCGGAAGCCGGAGAAGATCTGCCGGCGGACCGGGTAGTCCCAGTTGCGGAAGGTGCCCCGGCAGGCCACCGGCGCGACCGCGAAGGCGCCGCCGCGCAGCACCTTGTACTCGGGCCCGAAGAACACCTCCGAGTACTCCTCGTACGGCCAGGCCCGGAAGCCCGGGTACGGGCGGAAGTCGCTCGCCGTCCACTCCCACACGTCGCCGATCAACTGCCGGACGCCGTACGGGGACTGGCCCGCCGGGTAGCTGCCGGCCGGGGCCGGGCGCAGGTGGCGCTGGCCGAGGTTGGCGTGGTCGGGCGTCGGGCTCCCGTCGCCCCAGGGGTAGCGGCGCGAACGGCCGGTCGCCGGGTCGTGCCGGGCGGCCTTCTCCCACTCCGCCTCGGTCGGCAGCCGCCGCCCGGCCCAACGGGCGTACGCGTCCGCCTCGTACCAGCTGACGTGCAGCACCGGCTCGTCCAGCGGGACGGGCTCCAGCGTGCCGAAGCGGCGGCGCAGCCACTGGCCGTCCTCGTGCCGCCAGAAGAGCGGGGCGGTCAGGCCGGCCTGCCGCCGGTGCGCCCAGCCCTCGGGGGTCCACCAGTGCGGCTCGTCGTAGCCGCCGTCGGCGATGAAGCGCAGGTAGGCGCCGTTGGTGACGGGGGTGGTGTCGAGCCGGAACGCCGGGAGGTCGACGACGTGGGCCGGGCGCTCGTTGTCCAGCGCCCACGGTTCGATGTCCGTGCCC
Organism: Kitasatospora sp. NPDC057936; assembly: GCF_042887525.1. Lineage (NCBI taxonomy): Bacteria > Bacillati > Actinomycetota > Actinomycetes > Kitasatosporales > Streptomycetaceae > Kitasatospora > Kitasatospora sp. NPDC057936. The sequence goes on along the minus strand of NZ_JBHVPD010000008.1, from coordinate 148,797 downwards.
ATCGTGAACGGCCCCGCGGGGACGAGGACTTCGGCAGGCAGCGTGGCGGCGTCCGCGGGCGCGGGCGGTGGCGGGGGTGCGGCCAGGGCGGGTTCGCCCTTGCGGAGCTGATGGGTGATCAGCATCGTCTCGTCGTGCTGCTGTTCGTGCTGCGCGATCATGCCGAACGCGAAGCCGGCGTCCAGCAGCGGCGCGCCCTCCAGCGGGCTCGCCGCGAGCAGGTCGAGCACCCGGCCGCGCACCTCGTGCGCGTACGCGCGGGCCTCGCCGGGCGGCAGCAGCGGCAGGCTGGGACGTTCGGCGCGCGGGTGCTGGAACGCGTCGTAGAGCGGGTCGATCTCCGGGTGCATCGGGTCGTGGCCGCCGACGTTGCGCAGCAGCCAGAGCTCCTCCTGGTTGCCGATGTGGGCCAGGTCCCAGACCAGCGGCGACATCAGCGGCGAGTGCTGGGCGGTGAGGTCGTGGTCCTCGACGCAGTCGGTGAGGGCGGCGGTGCGGGCACGGGCGGCGAGCAGCTCGGCGGCGATGGCGTCGCGCAGCGACTCGGTGCCCGCCGGAGCCTCGGCGGGGGGTCGGACGTCGGTCATGGGGCGGCCTCCTCCGGGGGAGTGCGTCGGGTGCCGGCGCGCAGGGCGTCCAGCTGGTCGTCGGCCGGGCAGCGGCCGCGTGCGGGGTAGCGCTCGGCGAATTCGGCGACGGTGGCGCGCAGCCGGGCGGCGCCGGGCAGGCGGCCCAGCGCGGCGTCGGCGGCGGCGAAGCAGGCGAGCGCGGCGCGGCGCAGTTCGGGGTCGGCGACGGCCAGGGTGGCGGCCCGGCGCCAGACGTCGGTGCGCGGCGGGCGCGGCCCGTCCGCGCCCCGCGGCGGCCCCGGCGCCTTCAACGGCTCCAGCGGCTCCAGGGGCTCCAGCGCGGCGAGTGCGGCGTCGGCGGCCACCGGGTCGTCCAGCAGCGCGGTGACCAGGGCCGCGGGCACCACCCAGCCGTCGCCGGGCTGGGCGTCGATCATCCGCAGCTCCAGGTGGCCGCGCGGGCGCACCGGCGGGAAGAGGGTGGTGCGGTGGTAGTCCAAGTCGGCCAGGGTGGGCGGGCGTTCGCCGGCGCCGCGCAGCCAGTCGCGGAAGGTGAGGCCGCGCGGAGCCGTCCACGGCAGGCCGTCCGGGCGGCGCACGCACAGCACTTCGGCGTCCAGCACGTACTGCGCCCACGCCTCGCGCGGGTCGCCGTGGTCGGGGGCCGGGGCGAGCGTGCGGGTCGGGTCCATCCGGGACCACACGGTCTGCCGGGTGGACCGGTGGCCGGTCGGCTTCCCGTCCAGCAGCGGTGAGTTGGCGAAGGCCGCGACCAGCACCGGGCCGAGCCGGTGCGCCAGCAGCCAGCGCCGGTCCACCGCGTGCGGGCCGTCCGCGTCGCCGGCGTCCAGGCACACCTGGAGGGACGCGGTGCCCGTCATCATGATGCGGCCCCAGGGGCCGGCGGAGTCGAAGTGCCGCTCCATCGCGAGGTACCGGGGATGGTCGAGGACCATCCGGCGGGGGCGGGCGAGGGGGTCGGTACCGGTGCCGGTGAGACGCAGGCCCTGCGCCGCGAACGCGGCCCGCAGGGCGGTCAGATCGCGCCGGGTGTCGTCGACGCAGGCCAGGAGGCCGGTGGCGGGCGGGGAGCTGAGCTCGACCTGTCCGCCGGGTTCGAGCGTGAGGCGCGAACCGGAGGGGAGCGATGTGCCGTCCTCGCCGCCGAGCGGCAGCGAACGGAGGGCGGCGTGGGTCCGTTCAGGGGGGACGGGCCGGCTGGGACATCGGTCGTCGTGGACGAACCACTCGACCTCGACACCGACCAGCCGGGGCGGACCGATCTTGAAACACACCCCCGATACGTGGCTGCGCGCTCCCGACTCCGTCAAGGGGGTGACCTTGGTCGGAGGCGTCGGGGGGCTCTGCCGGTCGGGCGGAGTGGCTGGGGATACGGGTATCACCGGACTTACCATCCTCGGGATCACGATTGCGGCCCGGTCTACTTTGCCCAGTCTGCTACGGAGCATGCGGGGGCGCCCCGCAAAATTCGCGTGAATGTTCGTCTTTGCAGGTCAGGGGCGGTGCAATCGGGTGAACGGCACTGTCCGTGAACGTCGTTCGGCGGTATTCCGTGCGGAGTCCGACGGCGCTTTCACGGGTTGCCCCGGGGGTCTTCACGCCCGTGCTCGGATCCGCGCGAGGCGTTCGAGGACGGTCTCCAGCACCGGTTGTGGCAGCGCGTAGTTCAGGCGCAGCGCGCCGTGGCCACCGGGGACGGACCCGGGGCCGGACTCTGTGTCGGACTCGGCGCCGAACTCGGTGCCGTCGGAGGCTTCCAGTGCGCAGCGGTCGAGCAGCGCCCGGCGGGCGGCGGCCGGGGGGAGCCCCAGCGCGGCGGCGTCGAGCCAGAGCAGGTAGGACGCCTGCGGCGCGGAGCGGACGGCGGGGCCGAGGAGGTCGGTCAGGCGCTCGCGGGCGGCGGCGAGGTGGGCGAGCAGGGCGTCCAGCCAGGGGCCGCCCTCGCTCAGCGCCGCGTGCTGGACGGTCTGTTCGACGAGGCCGCCCTCCCAGAAACCGAAGCCCGCCATGGTGTCGAGCAGCCGGGTGCGTAGGGCCGGGTCGGGCACGAGCGCGAAGCTGCTCGGGAGGCCGGAGGCGTTGAAGGTCTTGCCGACGGAGTTGAGCGTGACCGTGCGGGCGCGGAGCGGCTCGTCGACGGTGGTGACGGCGACGGGGTGGGTGTGGCCGGGGTGGGTGAGGTCGCCGTGCACCTCGTCGGAGACCAGCAGCGCGCCCGCCTCGGCCGCCTCCTCGGCGAGGGCGCGGACGTCCCCGGCGGGCCAGACGCGGCCGGACGGGTTGTGCGGGCTGCTGAGCAGCACCACGGAGGTGGGGCGGGGAAGCAGACCGGACGGAAGGCGGTAGCCGTCCTCCGGGCGGAGCATGAGCGGCAGTTCGCGGTACGGCAGGCCGGCCGCGCGGCAGACCTGGGCGAAGCCGCCCCACTCCGGGGTGGGGAAGGCGACGGGCGCCTCCGGGCGTACGGCCTCCAGCAGCAGCCGGATCGCGGTGCGCGGGCCGAACGGCAGGAGCAGCACCCAGTCCGGGTCGACCGCGACGCCGTGCCGCGTCCGGTACCAGTGCGCCACCAGCTCCCGCCCGGCCGGGTCGCACACCGTGTACCCGTACGCCCGGTGCCGGGCCCGGCGGGTGAGCGCTTCGGCGACGGCCGGCGGGCCGGGCAGGTCCATGTCGGCGAGGCTCATGGCGATCACCCCCGGCGCCGCCGCACGCGCCCACTTGCTGCTCCCGGTCCCGGACCGGTCGAAGGGCCGCCCGAAGCCGAAGTCGGGCGTGGCGGCGGTGCGGGCGGGGGAGGGTGTGCGGGGCGGGGTGCTCGGGCTGCGGCTCACGGCGGGCCTCCGGGGCGTCGGGCGTGCGCCGCCACGCTAACCCCGGCGGAGCCGGCCCGTCCCACGCTTCGGGCGCGGCGGGCGGGGCGCGGGGGGTGGGCCGTATGCTCCGGGCGGCCTGCGAACGGCAGGCGCACGGGGGAGAGGCGGGCGGTGCGGATGGCGATGACGGCGCAGGAGACGGCCACCGAACAGGGCGACGAGGTCACGCTGTTCGTGGCCCGGCGGGTCGAGCCGGGCTACGAGGAGGCGTTCGAGGCGTGGGCGAAGAACATCCTCGCCGCCGCGTCCGCCCACGAGGGCAACCTCGGCACCGGGCTGCTGCGCCCGGCCGGGCCGGGCGAACCCTGGCACCTGCTGCTGCACTTCCGTGACGCCGGGGCCTTCCGCGCCTGGCAGGCCTCCCCGGCCCGGGCGGCCTGCTTCGAGAAGGCGGACGGCCACCACTACGAGGTGCACCGGCACGAGATCCTGGGCATGGAGGGCTGGTTCGCCACGACGCCCGGCGCGGCGCAGCGCCGCCCGCCGGTGCGCTGGCGGATGGCAGTCGCCTCGACGCTCGCGATCGCCCCGCTCGTCGTGGCGTCCACGGTGCTGATCGGCCCCTACCTCGCGGGCCTGCCGGTGCCGGTCCGCCCACTGGTCACCGCGCCGCTCATCAGCGGGCTGATGACGTACGCGGCGCTGCCGCTGGTGACGCGGTGGCTGCGGAGGTGGCTGTTCCCGGCGGACAAGTGATCGGTGAGACGGGTGACCGCTGACGAGTGACCGCTGACAGATGACAGAAAACAGATAACAGATTTCAGCGGACAGATTTTGAAATCTGTTATCTGAAATCCGTCCGCCGAACCCCGTCGGCCGTCACCCGCCCGCCGCCGCCAGGTACCGGGCCAGGCCGCGCCGTCCCCGTCGCATCATCACCGCGTGGTTCGCCCGGAACAGCGGGTGCAGCGGCAGGGCGAGGCGGCGCAGCAGGGGTTTGCCGGGGCGGGTGTCCTCCTCGAAGAGCACGCGGCAGCGGTCCGCGCCCTCCGGCGTGACGGTGAACCGGGACCACCCGGCGAGGTCGCCCCGCATGGCGACCTCCAGCACCCCCGCCACCGGGTCGCGTCGGCGCGCCTCCAGCCCGATCACCAGCGTGTACGGCAGCAGTGCGCGCACCACCACCTCACCCTCCTCCTCGCCCGTCTGCCGCACCTCCCGGATCTCCGGCCACCACAGCGGGTAGCTCCGCACGTCCTCCAGCGCCGCGAACACCTCCCGTGCGGGCGCGGCGAATTGCCACGTGCCCCGGAAGCGGTAGTGGTTGGGGTCCACGGCCCCAGCCTAGTCCGGTCGGGTCAGCGTGAACGCGGTGTTGACCAGGGCGACGTGGCTGAACGCCTGTGGAGTGTTGCCGAGTTGGCGTCCGGCGTGCGGGTCCCACTGCTCCGAGAGCAGGCCCAGGTCGTTGGCGAGCCCGACCAGGCGCCCGAACAGTTCGCGCGCCTCGTCCGCCCGTCCGGTGGCGGCGAGCGCGTCGGCGAGCCAGAACGAGCAGGCGAGGAAGGCGCCTTCGTCCTCGGCCGGCCCGTCCCCGGAGGGCCCGCCCTCGGAGAGCCCACCCACCGCCCACCCGTCCCGGCCAGGCCCGCCGCCGGAGCGTCCGGCCCGGTACCGCCGGACCAGTCCGCCGTGGTCGAGCCCGTCGCGGACGGCGTCGACGGTGCGCACGACCCGGGGGTCGTCCGGTGGCAGGAACCCGCTCTTGACGACGAACAGGGTGGCCGCGTCCAGCCCCCGCCCCCCGTAGTGCTGGACGAAGACGCCGCGCCGCCGGTCGTAGCCGTGGGCGCACACGTCGGCGTGGACGGCGTCGCGCATCGCCCGCCACCGCTCCGTCGGCGCAGGCAGCCCGGTGGCCTCGGCGAGCCGGACGGCGCGGTCGGCGGCGACCCAGCACATCACCTTGGAGTGCACGAAGTGCCGCCGCCCGTCGCGCACTTCCCACAGTCCTTCGTCGGGTTCGCGCCAGTGCTGTTCCAGGTAGGCCATGAGCGCCCGGAGCAGCATCCAGACGTGCCGCTCCATCGGCAGACCGGCCAGCAGCGCGAGGTGCAGGGTGTCCACCACCTCGCCGTAGACGTCGAGTTGGAGCTGGCCGACGGCGGCGTTGCCGAACCGCACCGGCCGCGAGTCCTCGTAGCCGGGCAGCCAGTCGGCGGTGGTCTCGCCGAGCACGCGCTCGCCGGCGACCCCGTAGACGGCCTGGAGGTCGCCAGGGTCCCCGGCGATGGCGCGTAGCAGCCAGCGGCGCCAGGCGACGGCCTCCTCGCGGAACCCGCTGCGCAGGAGGGCGGAGAGCGTCATGGAGGAGTCGCGCAGCCAGCAGAATCGGTAGTCCCAGTTGCGCGCCCCGCCGATCCGTTCGGGCAGCGACGCCGTGGGCGCGGCGACGATCCCGCCGGTGGGCGCGTACGCCAGCGCCTTGAGGGTGATCAGCGAGCGCAGGACGGCGGCCCGCCACTCGCCCTGGTAGCGGCACCCGGCCGCCCAGTGCTGCCAGCGGGAGACGGTGTCGAGCAGCGCCCGGTCGGGGTCGGTGCGCGGGGTGGTGGCCAGGTGGGAGGGCTGCCAGGTGAGGACGAACGGGACGCGTTGCCCGGCGGCGACGGTGAAATCGGATGTGGTGACCCCGTCGAGGCCGTAGGTGTGCACGCCGTCGGGCACCCGCAGCCAGGCGGAGTCGGGCCCGGCGACGGCGACCCGGTGGTGTCCGGTGCGCCGCACCCAGGGGTCGACGCGCCCGTAGTTGAAGCGCAGCCGCAGCGCGCCGCGCATCGGAACGCTGCCCGTGAGGCCGTCGACGACGCGGATCAGCTGCGGGGCGCGCCGCCCGTCCGGGCCGCGCTGCGGCATGAAGTCGGTGACCCGGACCTGCCCGGCGGCGGTGTGCCACTCGTTCTCCAGGACGAGGCTGTCGCCCCGGTAGCGGCGGGTGCGGCAGGTGCCGGCGCCCGCGGGGGCGAGCCGCCAGGCGCCGTGGCAGGGGTCGCCGAGCAGTCCGGCGAAGCAGCTGGGGGAGTCGAAGCGGGGCAGGCACAGCCAGTCGACCGAACCGTCCCGGCCGACCAGGGCGGCGGTCTGCAGGTCGCCGATGAGGGCGTAGTCCTCGATGCGTCCGGCCATCACCTCCATTCTCGGCTCCGTGCCCGCCCGGCGCCCCCGCCGCCCGCTCCCGCCCGGCAGCTCCGTCGGCAGCGCCCGCCGGACGGAGCGGGAGACGGAGCGGGGGACAGGGCGGGAAGCGGACACTCCGCTTGCACCCGTTCGGGGTGCGGGGGAGGATCTTCTGTGCTTGTAGTCTCATCTGTCACAGCAGTGGCCTGTGGTCGCTGCTGCCCCAGAACCGGAGTGAAGGAGTCACAGGCATGCGGCGACCGAGCTGGGTACCGGAAGGCACGGACCTGGACAAACCGAACGCCGCACGGGTCTACGACTACTACCTCGGGGGATCGCACAACTTCGAGGTGGACCGGGAGATGGCCCGCAAGGCGCTCGCCCTGTGGCCGGAGCTGCCCCAGATCATGCGCTCCAACCGGGCCTTCCTGCGCCGCGCCGTGACGCTGCTCGCCGAGCGCGGCATCTCCCGCTTCCTGGACATCGGCTCCGGCATCCCGACCTTCGGCGCCGTGCACGAGATCGCCCGCGCGATCCGCCCCGAGGCGCAGGTGGTGTACGTCGACCGTGACCCGGTGGCCGTCGCGCACAGCCGGCTGCTGCTGGCGGACGACCCGGGGTGCGCCGTCGTGCAGGCCGACCTGCGTGACGCGGACCTGCTGGCCCACCCCGAGGTGGCCGGGCTGCTGGAGGCCGGCGAGCCGGTGGGCGTCCTGCTGGTGGCCGTCGCGCACTTCGTCAGCGACGACGAGGACCCGTGGAAGCTGATCGCGACGATCCGCGACGCGCTTGCGCCCGGCAGCGCGCTGGTCCTCTCGCACGCCTCCTCGGAGGGCCGCCCCGACCAGGCGGAGGACCACCAGAACCTGTACCGGATGACGCCGACCCCGCTGACCATGCGCACCCGCGCGCAGGTCACCGCGATGTTCGAGGGCTTCGAGCTCGTGGAGCCGGGCGTGGTGTACCTGCCGCAGTGGCGGCCGGACCAGCCGGAGTCGGTCGGCGAACACCCCGAGCGGATGAGCGGGGTGGCGGGCGTGGGGTTCCGTCCTTGAGCGGACGAAGCGGACGCAGCGGGCCCGGTGGGCTCAGCGGCCGCACCAGACGCAGCGGGCCCGGTGGGCTCAGCGGCCGCACCAGACACAGCGGCCGCATCGGATGCAGTGGACGCATCTGGCCCGGCGGCCGCACCGGACGCGGCGGGCGACCGGTCGGCGGAGGCGGAACCGCGACCGCCGGGGCGGCGGTCGCATGAGCAGGACCCCGGCCCCCGGCAGCGCGGAGCGGTTCCACGAGGAGTGGGCCCGGCTGCTCTCCGGCGACCACGGCGCCGTCGTCCACCCCGGCCTGCTCGGCCGCCTGGTGGCCCGCACCGCCGCGCTGCTGCACCGCGCCCAGCAGGACGAGCCGTTCGAGCCGCACCTGGCCGCCCAGGCCGGCGCGGAGCTGGTCGACGCGCACTTCACCGACCCGGTCGTGCTCGCCCGCGCGGTGGAGCTGCTGCACGCCCAGCCGGTCGGCGACGACCGCGGCCCCGCCCTGACCGGCGCCTTCGCCGCGGGCTGGGCGGCCGCCCTGCGCGAGCGCACCCTGCGCGAGCAGGAGGCGATCCGGGCCGCCGCCGACCTCGCCCGCAAGGAGGCCGAGCGGGCGCTGCGCGCCTCCGAGGCCCGCTTCCGCGCCCTGTTCGAGAGCGCCGCGATCGGCATCGGCATCGGCGACACGGACGGCAACATCCTGGCCGTGAACAAGGCCCTGCAGGACCTGTTCGGCGCCGGGCCCGAGGACATGATCGGCCGCCGGGTCGGCGACCTCGTCCACCCCGAGGACACCCCCGGCGTGTGGGAGGCGTACGAGGACCTGATCAGCGGCAAGCGGGACTACTTCCAGTTCGACAAGCCGTACTACCGGCAGGACAGCGAGGTCATCTGGACCCACCTCACCGTCTCGCTGATCCGCGACGACGACGGCCGGCCGCAGTACCAGGTCGCGATGCTGGAGGACGTCACCGACCGCTACCGCCTCCAGGAGCGGCTGCGCCACCAGGCCACCCACGACCCGCTCACCGGACTGCCCAACCGGGCGGCCTTCTTCGAGCGGCTGGAGAAGCTGTTCGAGGAGCCGGAGCCGGGCGCCCGCTTCGGCCTGTGCTACGTCGACCTCGACGGCTTCAAGATCGTCAACGACAGCCTCGGCCACGACACCGGCGACCAGCTGCTCTCCGCCGTCGCCGCCCGCCTGAAGGCCGCGCTCTCCCCCCTCGGCCACCTGGTCGCCCGGCTCGGCGGCGACGAGTTCGTCGTCCTGCTGGAGAAGTGCCGGGGCGAGCAGGAGGCGATCGCCGCGGCGAAGACCGTCCTCAAGGCGCTGGCCGGGCCCGTGCTGATCGGCGATCACAAGCTCGCCGTGGGCGCGAGCGTCGGCGTGCTGGAGCGGCGCGTGTCCACGACCACCCCGGGCGCCGCCGTCCGGGCCGCCGACCTGACGCTCTACCGGGCCAAGGAGGCCGGCCGGGGGCGCTGGACGCTGTTCGACCCGAAGGAGAACGCCCGCGCGGTCAGCCGGTACGCGGTGTCCGTGCGGATGCCGGCCGCCCTCGACCGCGGCGAGTTCTTCATCGACTACCAGCCGCTCTACGCGCTCGGCGACGGCCGGCTCGCCGCCGTGGAGGCGCTGGTGCGCTGGCGCCACCCGCAGCTGGGCGTGCTCGGCCCGGACGAGTTCGTCACCACCGCCGAGGAGACCGGGCTGATCATGCCGCTCGGCCGCTGGGTGCTGGAGCAGGCCTGCGGCCAGGCCGCCGAGTGGATCAAGCGGTTCGGCGACGCCGCGCCCCAGCTCAACGTCAACCTGGCGGTGCGTCAGGCGCGCAGCGCGGCGCTGGTCACCGACCTCGGCCGGATCCTGGACGGCACCGGCCTGGACCCGGCCCGGCTCCAGCTGGAGATCACCGAGTCCACCGTGGTCGGGCCCGAGGACGAGGCGCTGCGCACCCTGCACGGCCTGGTGGACCTCGGGGTGTCGCTGGCGGTGGACGACTTCGGCACCGGCTGGTCCAACCTCGCCTACCTGCGCGACCTGCCGGTCTCCGGCCTGAAGATCGCCGGGTCCTTCGTGGGGGACCTGCACGACCCCGGCAAGGACGAGTCGACCGGGTGGCGCATCGTCAGCGGGCTGGTGTCGATGGCGCACGCGCTGGGGCTGAACGTCACCGCCGAGGGCGTGGAGACCCGCAGGGACGCCGAGCGGCTGCGCACCATCGGCTGCGACTGGGCGCAGGGCTGGCACTTCGGGCGCCCGGTGCGGCCGGCCGAGATCGCCCGCCGGATCGCGGAGGAGCCGCAGGGCCGTCCGATCGGGGAGCGCTGACGTCCGGAGTGCTGAGGTCCAGGGAGCTGACGTCCGGAGCGCTGAGGTCCGGGGAGCTGACGGCAGAGGCGGGTGACGATCGGGAGCGGTGACTCGGCGTCACCACGGGTCATGGGAAGTTACGTCAAAAATCGGACAAAAGCCCTTGACGTCACCGTGCGTGCGGACGGACGATGAGTCATTGGCTCAGTCGGCGTCCTGCGGGACGCGGCAGGCCGGTTCTTCCGACGGCGCCCTCGGCGCCGTGCGAGAGCCCGGAGCGGTGCGCACCCCACCTTCGGCCGCCCCAGGCGCTCTCGACAGTTCAGGCGGTCCCCGCGGGGCCACCTCCCCAGGCTGCGCGTGCGCGTATCCGTCCGCGCCCCGGGCCTGTTCGCCACATCTCCAAGGGCAGTGCCGCGCCGCTCCCCGGCGTCGCCGGCCGCCCCCGCCTCCGTTCGTTCGAGAGGCCCTCCATGAGCACCACCCTGCCCCCCACCGCCGTCCCGTACCCGTACGCAGGACGGCCCTCCGGCGCCCCGCCGGACCGGCACCCGCACCGGCGCGCCAGCGACCGGGTCCTCGACCACCGTCCGATGCGCCGGGCCGGCGACCGCGTCGCCACCACCCACACGGTCAGCCTCGTCATCCCCGCCCAGAACGAGGCCCGCAACATCGCCTGGGTCTTCGAGCAGATCCCGCGCTGCGTCGACGAGGTCATCCTGGTCGACGGCGCCTCCAGCGACGCCACCGTGCCGATGGCCAGGCAGTGCCTGCCGGCCGTCCGCAGCGTCCAGCAGAGCGCGCCGGGCAAGGGCAACGCGCTGCGCACCGGGTTCGCCGCCGCCACCGGCGAGTACATCGTCATGATGGACGCCGACGGCTCCATGTGGCCCGGCGAGATCCCGCACTACCTGCACTTCCTCGACCACGGCTACGACTTCGTCAAGGGCTCGCGCTGCATCGCCGGCGGCGGCTCGCTGGACTTCACCCGGGTCCGCTCGCTCGGCAACCGCTTCCTCCTCGCCGTCGTCAACCGCCTCTACGAGGCGAGCCTCACCGACCTGTGCTACGGCTACTGCGCCTTCCGCCGCTCCTTCCTGGACGCCCTCGACCTGTGCTCCACCGGCTTCGAGATCGAGGCCGAGATGATCGCGCACGCGCTGCGTTCCGGGCTGCGGATCGCCGAGGTGCCGAGCCTGGAACTCCCCCGCCGCAGCGGTCACTCGCACCTGCACGCCGTCTCCGACGGCCGCCGGGTCCTGAGGACCCTGATCGCCGAGCGTCCCGGCGCCCGGTCCCCTGTGGCCGCCCCCCTGGGGGAGCGCTGATGGAGGGCACCGGCCGGCGCACCGAGGCCGCCTGCCCGCGCCCTGTCGCCCGCGACTCGCTCCACACCCCCGTCCGCGTCGTCGAGCCGGAACCGGACGAGCCGGGGGCGTCGCGCGCACCCGGCGGTCGCGGCGCCGCCGACCCGGCCGGCCGCGTGTCGGCGTTGGTGCGGCTGCACGGACACCGGCCCGGCCTGGCCACGGCCACCGGTACGGCGGGCGGCCCCGCCGCGCCGCACCGGGCGCTGGTCGACGCCTCCCTCCGGGAACCGCGCGTTCCCGCTCCGTCCACCGCGACACCCGCGGCGCGTCCCGGTCGGGCCGGACGCGCCCGGGTGCCTGCGGGCCCGCGGACGGACGACCCGGTCGACACGGACGGCGCCGACACGGACGACGCCGACACGGACGACGTCGACACGGACGACGTCGACACGAACGACGTCGACACCAACGACAAGGACCACACCGGCCGCAGGCCGATCCGAGGCGCCGGGGGTCCGGCGGCGCCACTGCGGGCGGACGCCCGGAGCGCGGCCCGGTCGGGGTCGCCGCGCCCCGGGTGCCCGCCCGCCCACCGGGCCGGTCCGCGCTGACGCGGACCTTTCCCGAACCTGCCCAGCCCCGGCGGCACCGCGAGGAGGAACGATGCGCGGCACCAGGTGGCCCGGCGCCACGACGACGGGCGCCACCACGGCAGATGCCACGACCTGTGGCACCACGGCACGCGAAGGCGACCGCTCCGGGACCGCCCCCGGGGCGAGGACCGGCGTGGTGCTGTGCCGGCCCGGCCACGTGCTCGACCTCGAACTCGGCCTCGAACCCGACGCTGAACCCGACGCCGAACCCGACGCCGAACCCGACGTCGAACCCGACCGCGGACCCGACCGCGGACCCGACCGTGTACCGGGCCTCGAAGCCGACGCCGAAGCCGACGCCGGCCCCGCGGCGGACCCCGGCCCGGCCCGCCTCCGGACGCCCGACGGCAAGGACGCCACCGGGGCCTCCGGCCGGGCCCTGGCCCTGGTCAGGCTGCACGGGCACCCGCTCGGCCTGGTCGGCGCGACCGCCGACGCCCCCGGCGCACTGCTCCCGGCCCTCACCGAGGCCGCCCGCCGGGAACTCGCCGTCCCGATCGGCCGCCACCTCGCGGCCGACCGGACGCGGCCCGCGAACGGCCACGGCCCCCGCGCCCCCCGAACGTCCGCCCGCGTCCTCCATCCATGCCTCGCGGCCCGGGCGGACACCCTCCTCGACGCACCGCTGATCAGCGTGGTCGTGTGCACGCACGACCGCGCCGGGATGCTGCGGGACTGCCTGGACTCCGTCCTGCGCGTGGACTACCCGCGGTTCGAGGTCGTCGTGGTGGACAACGCGCCGCACAGCGAGGCCGCCGCCCGCCTGGTCCGCGAGCGCTACCAGGGCCGGGTCCGCTACCTGCGCGAGCCGATCGCCGGCCTGGCCCGGGCGCGCAACCGCGGACTGGCCGTCGCCGCGGGGCAGTTGATCGCCTACGTCGACGACGACATCGTCGTCGACCGGGCCTGGCTGGCCGCGATCGCCGAGGCCTTCGCCGGCTCCCGGCGGACCGGCTGCGTGACCGGGCTGATCCTGCCCGTCGAACTGGTCACCGACGCCCAGGCCGCCGTCGTCCGCCACGCGGACTTCGACAAGGGCTTCGCCCGCCGGCGGTGGTCCCTCGCCGACCCGCCGCCGGACCCCCTCTTCCCGTTCACCGCGGGGCGCTTCGGCTCCGGCGGCAACATGGCCATCCGGGCCGACCTGCTGCGCGCCCTCGGCGGCTTCGACCTGGCCACCGGCCCCGGCACCCCGGCCAGGGGCGGCGAGGACCTGCTCGCCTTCTTCCGGGTGCTGGCCGCCGGGCGCGAACTCGTCTACCAGCCCGACGCCGTGGTCTGGCACCGCCACCGCCGCACGGAGGAGGCGCTCGCCGTCCAGGCCTTCGGGTACGGCAGCGGCCTCGGCGCCTACCTGACCGCCGCCGCCCTCCACGAGCCGCGGCTCCTGCCCGCCCTGCTGCGCCGCCTGCCGCGCGGCGTCGCCCTCGCCCTCGGCCGGGCCCGCGCCCGGCCGGCCGCGGACGAGGCCTGGTCGTGGCGGCTCTCCCGGCTGGAGCTCCAGGGCCTGCTGTACGGGCCGCTCGGCTACCTGGCCGCCGTGCACCGGGCATACCGCGACAACCGGAGGGGCTGACGGGCACCATGGCCGACACCTCCCGCCGGACCGCCGCGAGCACGGACGCGCAAGCGCACGCGCACGCGGTCGCGGCCGCCTCGCCGAGCCTGTCCGTGGTGGTCTGCGCCTACACCACCGAGCGCTGGGACGACCTCTGCGCCTGCCTCGCCTCGGTCGCCCGCCAGCACCGGCCCGCCGACGAGGTCGTCCTGGTCGTGGACCACTGCCCCGAGCTCGCCGCCCGCGCCGCCGAGGGCTTCCCGTCGGTCCGGGTCGTCACCAACGGCGAGTGCCGGGGCCTGTCCGGCGCGCGCAACAGCGGGGTGCGCGCGGCGCACGGCGAGATCGTGGCGTTCCTGGACGACGACGCCGCCGCCGAACCCGACTGGGCCGACCGCCTGCTGGCCGGCTACCGCGATCCGCGGGTGCTCGGCGTCGGCGGCCTGGTGCGGCCCTGGTGGGAGGCCGGGCGGCCGGCCTGGTTCCCGCCGGAGTTCGACTGGGTGGTCGGCTGCTCCTACCGCGGCCTGCCCGAACGCCCCTCCCCGGTACGGAACTTCATCGGCGCCAACATGTCCTTCCGGCGCTCCGAGGTGCTCGCGGCCGGTGGCTTCCGGACCGGCCTCGGCCGCGTCGGCAAGCGCCCGCTGGGCTGCGAGGAGACCGAGCTGTGCCTGCGCCTGGCCGCCCGCCGCCCGCACGGCCTGCTGCTGTACGAGCCGTCGGCGGCCGTGCGCCACCACGTGCCGGACACCAGGACGACCTGGCGCTACTTCCGGTCGCGCTGCTACTGCGAGGGCCTGTCCAAGGCCGCCGTGGCCGGCCGGGCGGGCGCGGGTCCGGCCCTGTCCAGCGAACGCCGCTACCTGCGCTCCACCCTGCCCCGGGCCGCCCTCCGGGAGGTGCGGGCGGGCGGCGGCCGCGGGCTGCGCACGCTCGGCGCCCTGCTCGGGGGCGTCTCGGCCGCGTCGCTCGGGTACGCGGTCGGCTCGCTGCGCCGGCGCGTGCGCCCGCACGGCGACCGGCCCGTCCGCGGCGCCGCGCCGGGCGGGAGCCCGCCGTGAGCGCCGTCCCCGTGTTCCTGTACCACTCGGTCGCCGACGACCCGCCGTCCTGGATCGCGCCGTTCACCGTCTCCCCGCGGGCCTTCGCCGAGCAGCTCGACCGGATCGCCGACAGCGGTCTGACCGTCGTCCCGCTGCACCGGCTGGTCGCGGCCCTGCACGGCGGTCCCCGGCTGCCCCCGCACGCGGCCGTGCTGACCTTCGACGACGGTTTCGAGGACTTCTTCTGGACGGTGGCCCCGCAGCTCGCCGACCGCGGCCTGCCGGCCACCCTGTTCGTCACCACCGGGGCCGTCCACCCGCCCGGCGGCGCGCCGGAGGGCAGCCTGCTGCCGCCGGCGCCGATGCTGACGTGGCGTCAGATCACCAACCTGGACGTCCTGGGCGGGGTCGAGATCGGCGGGCACAGCCGCACCCACGCCCAGCTGGACACCCTGTCGTGGGGTGCGCTGGACGCCGAGATCGGGTACTGCAAGCGGCAGTTGGAGGAGGTGCTCGGCCACGGGGTGGACTCCTTCGCCTACCCGCACGGCTACTCCAGCGCCGTGGTGCGCCGCCGGCTGCGCGAGTACGGGTGGTCCTCCGGGTGCGCGGTGCGCGACGCGTTCAGCTCGGCGGCGGACGATCCGCTGCGCATCGCCCGGCTGACCGTCCGGGCCGACACGGCGCCCGAGGTGTTCCACCGGTGGACCCTCGGGCAGGGCGCGCGGGTGGCGCCGTACCCCGAGCCCGTCCGCACCAGGGCCTGGCGCGGCTACCGCCGGCTGCGAGCGGGGCTCGGGCGCCCGGTCGGAGGTCCGGCCGGGGCCTGAGGGGAGCCGGCCGGGAGGGCCGACGGGCTCAGTGCTGCCAGACCCGCACCCACTCCACCTGCATCTGCGCCGAGTCGACCGAGGCCGGCGGCTGGTCGGGGACGCCGACGGCGAGGCTGAGCAGCACCTCCATGGCCACGTCCGGGATGTCCGCCTTGTCGGTCATCCAGTACCTGGCCTGGCCGTCGACCAGCCAGGTGAGGGAGTCGGCCTCCCAGTCGAGCGCGAAGACGTGGTACCCGGCCGGGAAGTCCAGCGGCCCGTAGTGGCCGGCCGAGGACAGGTCCGCGCCCTTCGGGCCCGCCCAGTGCACGGACATCTGGACGTTCCGTGACGTTCCCAGGAACTCCGCCACGTCGATCTCGGGCGGGGTGACGCGGGTGACCGGTGACAGCCAGAACGCGGGGTAGACGCCCTGCTCGGCGGGGATGCGGACGGCGGCGGCGACGTAGCCCCGGGTGAAGGTGAAGCGCGGGGTGCCGTTCCAGCTGTCGCGTCCGGTGGAGACCATGCCCGAGGTCCACGGGTACGTCCGGCCGTCGGACCCGGGGGTCGTGGCGCGCTCGGCCCGCAGGGTGAGTGCGCCGCCGCCGACGGACACCTGGCCGGGCTGGTACCACTCGGACTCGCGGTTGCCCGCGTTGGTGCACCCGTTGTCGTTCCAGTCGTAACAGGTCACCCAGCGCGACGAGTCGAGCGTGGACCCGCCGAACTCCTCCTTGAAGACGAGGTGCCAGGACCCGGGGGCGTCCGGCCGGGGGGCCTGGCCGGCGGAGCAGCCGGCGGTGGCGGCCAGCAGGACGAGCAGTCCGGCGCCGGCCGCCCGGCCGGCCCGCAGGGCGCGGCGGTGCCGCAGGGCGCGGTGGCGGGACGCGGTACGGAGCCTCATACCGGTGGCCTCCCTTCGGACGGCCGGTCCGCGGTGGGCGCCGCCGCCCGCCTGCGGTGCCGGACGGCGGCCGGCACCAGGACCGTCAGCGAGGTGATCAGGGCGACCGCGCCGACGGCCCGCGCGGTGCTGATGGACCGCGTGAAGAAGAAGACCTCGGCGACGACCGTGTCGATCGCGACGCTGAACGCGACGGTGAGGACGACGGCTTCGAGCGGCTCCCGGCGGCGCCCGGCGCGCACCGGGTGGGTCAGGCGCAGCGCCGCCGCACCGGGGCAGAGCAGCAGGAAGGAGGCCGCGACGACGGCGCGCAGCGGCAGCAGGGCCGCGGGCAGGGTCGTGGCGGCGAGGGCCACCCAGCCGGACACCGCGAGGACGGCCTCGGCGGGCGGCAGGCCCGCCGGGAGGCGGGTGAGGGCGCGGACCGGGAGGCGGGTCACGGCCGGCCTCCGTGCTGTTGCGGCCGGGGCTGCTGCGGCTGCTGCGGATGGGGCTGGATCTCGGGCGCGTTGTGGTCGACCAGCTCGTACACGACGGCGTCGGAGTTGCGGAACACCGGGGAGAACAGGTGCGAGCCGTCCACCGCCGCCTCCAGCCGGGGCACGGTGTCCGCGGGCAGCACGCCCGTGATGTAGCACTCGGCGGTCTGGGCGCGGTTGAGGACGAGGTACACCGGGCCGGGCGGGGCGGCCAGCGACACGGCCTGCTCCAGGCCCGCGAGCGGGTCCTTCACCAGGAGCCTGCGGTTCTCGAGCTGGTTCCAGGCGATCACCACCCGGTCGTGCTGGTCGTAGTCCTTGTCGATGTCCGGGACGTTGTTGGTGACCGTCACGACGAGCGAGCCGGCCGGCGCCGTCCGGTACAGGAACTCGGTCGCCGCGACCTCGCGGGAGGTGAAGGACTCCATCATCTCCTTGCCGTAGTAGCCGAACACCAGGCCGCCGAGGAAGGCCAGCAGGAGCGCGAACGAGGCGGCGGCCCGCAGCCGCACCCGCCACCGCGCGGGCGCCCCGGCGCGCAGCACCAGCGCGGCGACCAGCATCGCGGCGGCGGGCAGGGCGAACAGGTAGGAGCGGAAGATCATCTCGCCGCCGTAGCTGTTGAGCGCCGGCATCGGCATCGGGGCGATCAGCAGGTACGGCAGGGCCGTCCGGCGGGTCCAGGGCCGGCGCAGCAGCGCGACCGCGGCCAGCAGCACCACGGCGGCCGACAGCCCGCGGTCCACCCAGGCCAGGAGCACCTGGCCGGGGGCGGGGGAGCCGAGCCCGGTCAGCCACGTGGGGGCGTTGGCGTCCGGCGAGGCGATCGCCGCGACGAAGCTGCGCAGGTTCGCCGCGATGTACGGGCGGGCCGCGGTGGCCAGCCAGACCGCCTGCAGGACGACGGCGCACGCGAGGACGGGCAGCACGACGCGGCGGTTGCGGCGGGGGAGCGACAGCGCGGCCAGGAAGACGATCAGCATCAGCGGGGTGAGCTGGTGCGAGGTGACCAGGACCGCCACCAGCAGCAGCACCATCAGGAACCGGGCGGGCCGCCAGCCTTCGCGCACCGCCGCGGCGCCCGCCGCCCCGGCGGGCGGCGGGTCGGCCGGCGCGCCGGGCGGCCGGACCGGTGTCAGCTGCTTGAGGACCATCGCGAGCACGGTGACGAAGAGCAGGAACCCGAAGGTCTGCGGCGCGAAGTAGTCCTGCCCGATCCACATGCACGAGAAGAAGATCCACACGGCCCCCCAGACCAGCCGCCAGTCCCGGGTGATCGTGCGGTAGAGCAGGATCAGCGGGCCGATCAGCAGCACGTCGGCCACCGGCGTGGCCCAGTGGGCGTAGCCCATCGCCGACGGCAGTCCGGTGGCGCGCAGGAGCAGGCCGTTGACGACGAAGAAGCCCGGCCACTGGTTGTAGATGTCCAGCCAGCCCGGCCGCGGCACCGGGCCGCCGTGCCGCAGGAAGGCGTCGACCACCTCGACGTGCTTCCACGCCCACGAGTACCGGACACCGGGGTAGAGCAGGCTCGGGGTGGCGTGCACGATCGCGATGAGCCCGACCACGTACGCCGCCGACCACGCGTGGCTGAGCCGGGGGCGGCGCAGCTGGACGGCGAAGCCCAGGGTCAGCAGGCCGAGCGCGACCCAGAACAGCACCGGCAGCACCTCGATCAGCCCGAGGTCGTCCATCCGTTCCAGGTGCACGTGGCGCAGCGACACCAGCCAGAGCGCCATGGCCACCGGGAGGGCGCCGCGCGTGACGAGCGTGCGCACGGACGGCCGTCGCGGCCCGGCCCCGGCCCCCGCCGACGGCGGGCGGTCGGTGCGGACGCCGCGGGGCGCGGGCGCCGCGGGCCTGGTCATCCCGGCCACCGGGCCGGTGCGGCCGTCGCGCCGGTGTCCTTCAGGGCCGCGCCGGTGTCCTTCAGGGCCGTGCCGGTGTCCTTCAGGGCCGCGCCGGCTTCCTTCAGCACGGGGACGACGTTGGCGCCGACCCACCAGTGGCTGCGCCCGTACCGGGTCGACTTCTCCAGGTTCGAGGCCACGTGGCAGAGCCAGGCCAGGAGCGGGAGTCCGACGCCGCCGGGGGGATCGTCGAACCCGGCGGCGCGCAGCAGCCGGAGGTCGGCGGGCGGGAGGGAGCCCGTGCGGACGGCGTCGGTGACCAGGGCGCCCCAGGGGCGGCCTGACAGCTGGGCGCGCAGCGCGATGACGAAGGTGCACGCGTCGACCTCGGCCGGGCCGTTCGGCCGGGCGCCGCCCCAGTCGAGCACTCCGGTGACCCGGGTGCCGTCCTCGCCGAGCAGGACGTTGCCGGGGGCGAAGTCCCCGTGGAACCACGCGACGGCGGTCGGCCGGCCGTCCAGTTCCCGGTGCAGCAGCTCGACGAGGGCGTCCAGGTGTTCGGCCCCGGGGCCCGCGCGGCACCAGCCGATCCGTGCGGACAGCAGGGTGCGGCGCGGCTCCACCCAGTCGTCGAGCCGGTCCGTGAGGGGCTCGGTGCGCCCGGTCGCCCGGTGCAGCTCGGCCAGGGCGCCCAGCGCGGCGGCCGCCACCCGGGGGGCGTGCTCGGGGAAACGGGCGAGGTGTCCGTCGGCGGTGACGCCCGGCAGCCAGTCCTGGGTGACCAGTGGCAGCGGCCCGTCGAGGCGGCGGGACACCGGGCGGGGCAGGAGCCGGCGCCACTCGCCCAGCCGGGGGTCGGCGTCGAGCCGGCGCAGCACCTCCCACTCGCCCGCCAGGGTGGCGACGGCCGGGGCGCTCCGGGGGTGCTTGACGGCCAGCGGCGGCGTGGCGGCGCCGTCCAGGCGGAACACGAGCACGTCCGAGCGGCCCTGGGAGCTGTGGTGGGCGGTGGCGCCGCGGGCGGGCCCGATCCGGCGGGCGAGCCGCCGGGCGGTCAGGCCGTCGACGGGCCGGTAGAGCAGGGCCGGGCGGCGGATCGGCAGCAGACCGGCCACCGCGAGCCAGGCGGCGGCGGCCGGGCCGGCGGGCGTGGGGGTCTCGGCCGGGGCCGTCTCACGGGTGCGGGTGGGCAGCCACCAGGAGCGGCGCCAGAGCAGGGCCCCGGCCACCGCGCACTGCGCCACCAGCCAGGCCAGCCCGGCGCCCGCGACCCCCATGGGCGCCAGCAGCAGCACCGTCAGCCCGAGGGCCAGGACGGCCTGCGCGGCCAGGACGGCCAGGACGACCCGCAGCCGCCGCCGCACCCGGCAGGCCGCGACGGCGACGGCGACCACCAGGTTGGGCAGGGCCGAGAGCGCGAGCAGCCGCAGCGTCGTCGTTCCGGCGCGGGCGTAGTCGGGGCCGAACACGGACAGCACCCAGGGCGCGGCCACCGTCGCCGCCAGCGCCGCGGCCGCGAGCACGGCCCCGCTGTGGCGGAGCACCCGCCGGCAGTGGCGCAGCAGCTGTTCGGCGGCGTCGGGGGAGTCCGCCGGGCTGGTCGCCTCGACGATCAGGGAGGCACTCATGTTGATCGCGAACTGGTAGAGCGCGTAGGCCACCAGCCAGGCGATCGAGAAGTAGGCGCCCGCGGCGGCCCCGAGCCGGCCCAGCACGATGAGCGGCGGCAGCGTGGTGGCGGCCAGCCAGCACAAGGAGCCGGTCCAGTCGGCGGCCAGGTAGGCGGGGGAGGGGGCCTGCCGCGGTGCCCCGGCGGGCGGGCCCGTGCCCTCGGCGGCCCGGCGGACGTGCCGGGGGATGGCGCGGCAGGCGATGAAGGTGTTGGTGAACAGCACGGAGAAGGCCAGCCCCGCGCCCCAGGAGCCGAGGATCGCGGCCCGCGCGCCGGCGGCGGCGAACAGCACGAGCAACAGCAGCTTCACCGTGGCGAACAGGGTGTTCTCCAGGACCACCCAGTCCGCGCGGCGCAGTCCGGTCAGCACCCCGTCCTGGACGACGAACAGCGCGTACGCCGCGGTGGCGGCGGCGAACCCGGCCGCGACGGGCGGGGAGCGCAGGAAGCCCAGCCCGGGGGAGAGCCGCGGGACCAGCAGGACGAACCCGGCGCCGAGCAGCAGTCCGCAGCCCGCCGCCGCGAGGTAGGCCCGGCCCACCAGCCGTCCGGTCCGGCGCCCGGCCGGCGGGACGAAGCGGATCATGGTGTTGACCAGGTTGAGCTGCCCGACCCCGCCGAGGAACATCATCGCGGAGACGGCGGCGAAGCCGGCGCCGACCGCGGCGGGCGTGAACAGGCGGGCGGCCAGCGCCCAGTAGCCGGCGCCGACCCCGGCGGTCACCAGCGAACTGGCCGTGAGCAGGTGTCCGTTGCGCAGCAGCGGGTCGGACCGGCGCGCGGCCGTCTGTCCGCGGGCCGTGGCCGTCCGTCCGCTGGCTGCGTTCGTTCGTCCGTCGGTCGCGTCGGTCGCGTCGGTCGCGTCGGTCGCGTCGGTCGCGTCGGTCGCGTCGGTCGCGTCCGTCCGTCCGCCGGTCGTGGACGGGCGCCGGGTGGCGGCCGTGGGGGCGCCGGGCCGGGCTGCGGGGGTCTTCATCCGGGGCGCTCCCCGTCGGCCGGCCCGGTACCGCCCGGAGGCGCGGCGGCGCTCGGAGGCGCGGCGGCGCGGACGCGCGCGGTGGCCCGGGCGAGTGCGGCGAGCCGGGGTGCCGCGCCGGCCCGTCCGGCCTCGGGCACGGCCAACAGGGCCAGCAGCGCGCGGACTTCGGGCGGGTGTCCGGGCGCCCGGCAGTCCGGGCAGCCGCCCGGCCGGTGGCCGATCAGCCGGCCCACGATCCCGGCGAGCCCGGCCTGGTACGGGTGCCGGGCCGTCGGGACGCCCGCGGCGGCCACGGCGGGCGCCGCGTTCGCCGGGGCGGCGGCGCGCCGGGCCCAGGTGAGCAGCGGGAGGTCGGCGGCGGTGTCCCCGACGGCCAGCGCGGGGACGGCGGTCCCGTCGCCGAGCGCCGCCAGCAGGGTGCGCACGCCGCCGGCCTTGTCGACGCCGCGCGGGACGAAGTCCGACTGGGCGTCGCCGGTCACGACGGTGAACCGGGTCCCGTACGGCGGCCGGCCCAGCAGCCCGGCGACCGTCCGGCCGGGCAGCGCGGTGCGCCGCGGGCCGTCCCCGGCGCTCGCGCGGAGGGACCACCGGGCGTACGGGTCGACGAAGACGCCCGGCAGCGCCGCGAGTCGGCGCCGCAGGCCGGTGGCATCCGTCCCGCTGACGGGGTGGATGGCGCCCGTCCCCGCGTCGAAGGCCACCGCGCCGTACTCGGCGACGCCGCCGGCCAGCCGGTAGGCCGCGCAGCGGTCCCGCACCTCGGGCAGGGAACGGCCGGTGGCGAGCAGCACCCGGTAGCCGTGCGCGCGCAGGGCCCGCAGGGCGAGCATGCCCTGCGGCGAGGACGCGGGGAACCCGAGGACGTCCGACTCCAGCACCCCGTCGACGTCCAGGACGCACCAGGGGCCTTGGGGATCGGTGTCCAGATCGGCCAGGTACGCGCCGGCGAGGAAGCGCTGGACGGCCGCCGCCTGCGCCCGCCGCTCGTGGGCGCGGACGAGGGGCGCGCGGGCCGGGTCCGCCGTCCGGGCCTGCCGCGCGGCGTCCCAGTTCTGGACCAGCCGGAGCAGGCACCAGCGCGCCGGGTCGATCCGGCGGCCGGTCAACTGCTCGTAGGCGTCGAGGAGTTCGGTCTCGGCGACGTGGGAGTGCGCGGGGCCGCCGGGCGCTTCGGTGGCCGCGCCCGCGAGGTCGAAGGCCGCGTCGTAGGTCGCCAGGTCGAGGTTGCTGAACGCGCCGTCGGCGAAGCCGGTCTTCGTCCGCCCGCCGGTGCCGTCGGGGGGCCAGTGCCCGTCCCCGGTGCGGCCGTCGACGACGCAGGGCCGGGGTGCGGCCAGCAGGGACCGGGCCAGCGGGTACAGCAGGGCGGGGCGCAGGACGGGGTCGAGGCGGCCGCCGACGGGGGCCAGGATGCGGGCCGCGACCTCCCAGGCCGGCTGGCGTCCGGCGAGCCCGAGGCTCCGGTCGGCGGGCACCGCGAGGAGGCGCTGGCGGGCCGCGACGTACCGGGCGACCTCGGCCGGGCGGGGGCGGCCGGTGCGGTCGGCGGCGGTGCCCGGCGCCGGACCCGAGCCCGGCCCCGGCCCGGGTTCGCCGGGCAGGCGGGCGCGCAGCAGGACGCCGTCCGCGAAGCCGTGGACCTCGGGCACCAGGCCGTCGAGCGCCCGGGCGACGGTCACGGCCTGCCGGCCGAGGTAGCCGACCCCCGCCCACTGGGCGACGAGGCGCAGGGCGCGCTCGCGGCCGTCGGCGCCTTGGACGTGCGCGGTCAGGGGGACGGAGAGGTGTGACCAGCGGGAGAGCGGGCCCGCCGTGCCGACCTCGGGCGCGCGGGCGGCCGTCCATCCCGCGCCCGGCGGCAGGTCGGGCGGCACGTTGCGCAGCACGTTGGGCAGCAGGCCGGTGAGCGCGGCCGCGCCCAGCCGGCGGCGGACCTCCCAATCCCCGCCGGGCAGCACGACGCACGGGTACCGCCGCAGGACGTCGGGCACCGGTCCGGCGTCCTCGAAGGTCGCGAACAGGGGGACGACGGCATCGGCGGGGAAGCCCGCGCGTTCGGCGGCGGCCGCGACGGCGGCGAGCGATCCGCCGGTGGCCGGCGGATCGTCGAGGAGGAGGACGGCGCCCGCGCCCTCGCGGACGGCGCGGACGACCGCCGCCCGGCCGGGCAGCAGCGCCAGTCCGGGCCGGGTGGTGCCGACCGTCACCGACCGGTGGCCGAGCCGGCGCAGCGCCGCGCCGGCCAGGGGCGCCAGGTAGCTGCCCGACGTGCGCACCCCCAGGACCAGGAGCGGCCGGTGCCGGGTGCCGTGCGGCCCGGTGAAGCGGCGGGCCAGCTCGACGGCGTCCGCCGGGTGCTGGTCGAAGCTGCGGAAGCAGGACGGCGGGCGCAGGTACTCCGCGCCGAGCAGCGCCCCGGCGCCGGGCAGCGCGGCGAGCCGGGCGGCGGCCTCGTGGACGGCCCGGACGAGGTCCGCGTCCGGGGTGTCGCCGTGGCCGTCCCCGTGGCCGTCGCCGAGGGAGCCGGGCTCTGGGGTCTCGCCGTGGCCGTAGCCGAGGAGGCCGTCGACCACCGATCCGGCGAGCCGGTCGCGCAGCGTGGACATCCCGTCGCCCCAGCGCCGCAGGCCGCGGCCGGGGGCGACCGACCGGAACGCCCCGGCGGACAGTGCGACGCCGAGGCGCGCGGCCCGGAGTGCCGAGCGCGCGGCGGGCCCGCGCGCCTCCGGGGCGAGGTGGTCCACCAGGCGCCGCGCGCCCCAGGAGGCGCCCTGGAGCCGGTCCTCGACGATCTGGCAGATCCCCGCGCTCAGCAGGAAGGCGTCGAGCAGGCGGGACGTGTCCGGGTGGGGGGTGGTGCGGCGGGACTCTTCGACGGCGGTGACCAGCCGGGCCGTCAGCTCGGTGACGTCCAGGTACAGATCGGCGGTGCGGGACGGCTCGTCGGAGCCGGAGCGCGGTGAGGACGGGCGGCTGGAACGTTCCGCCGTGGAGAGTGCCGCCGGGGCCTGCGCGTCACTCATCGTCGGGCTCCCGGAGTGGCTGGGATCCTCGTCTCCGGCGCGCGTCACCGGCGTGCGTCACCGAAGTGTCAGCGGTACTGTCTCCCATCCTTAGCCCGCCGGTCACCTTCAGTCAATACAGCGACGGTCAGTGGACCTTTTCTCCCTATATATGGGCAATAAATGCGCACTGCTCGTGACGTGGAGTAGTCGAGGCGCCGGGGAGTTGACACAGTGTCGGAGCCGCGCGACCGCCTGTCCCCGTCGTCCGTCCGGCCCGAATTGCCGCCGCCTTCCCGGACGCCCAGGCTGGACACTGTGATTTCCACGGACGTCCGGGGTGCCGGTCGGCGCCGCCGGGTGCGCGCGGTCGCCGGCGCGGCCGCGCTCTGCGCGGTGCTGCTGGCCGGGTGCGCGGGCTCGGGCGGCGGCCCGTCCGCGAACGGCTCCCCGGGGCCGACGGGCGGCACCGGCTCCCCGGGCTCCCCGGTCCGCGTGCCCCGGCCCGACCACGTCGTGGTGGTCGTCGAGGAGAACAAGTCCTATTCCGACGTGATCGGCAACACCTCCGACGCGCCGTTCATCAACGCCCTGGCCGCGCAGGGCGCGTCCTTCAGCCGGTCGTACGCCGTCGCCCACCCCAGCCAGCCCAACTACCTGGCGCTGTTCTCCGGTTCCGTCCAGGGCGTCACCGACGACTCGTGCCCCAAGTCCTTCGGCACGCCCGACCTCGGCTCCGCCCTGCTCGCCGCGGGCCTGACCTTCACCGGCTACTCCGAGGACCTCCCCGCCGCCGGCTACACCGGCTGCGCCGCCGGCGGGTACGCCCGCAAGCACAACCCGTGGGTGGACTTCGGGGCCCTGCCGCCCGGCGTCAACCAGCCCTTCTCCGCCTTCCCCGGCGACTACGCCGCCCTCCCGGCGCTCTCCTTCGTCGTGCCGAACCTGACCCACGACATGCACGACGGCACCGTCCGGCAGGGCGACGACTGGCTGAAGGCCAACCTGGCCGGCTACGCGGACTGGGCCCGCGGCCACAACAGCCTGCTGGTGGTCACCTGGGACGAGGACGACAACGACCAGGGCAACCAGGTCCCCACCGTCGTCGTCGGCCGGCAGGTCCAGCCCGGGACCTACGGCGAGCGGATCGACCACTACCGGCTGCTTCGCACCCTGGAGGACGCCTACGGCCTGCCGCCGACCGGCGCGGCGGCGGACACCGTGCCCATCGGGGACATCTGGCGGACCCAGCCCTGACCGGGCCGGGGGCGGGGCCGGGCGGGCGGCGGGCGCCGCCGCGCACCGGATGCGCGCGCCAGGCCGCGGTGGAACGCTGATCGGGCAAGGAGGTGGGTGCGCCATGGAACACCGCCGCCGCGGACCGCGGTACGCCGTCCCGGCCGCGGCGCTCGCCCTCCTGCTCACCGCCCTCGCCGGCTGCTCGGGCACCGGCGGCGGCCCGGCCACGGCGACCTCGGCGTCGTCCTCGCCCCCGTCCGCCGGTTCGTCCGCCGGTTCGTCCGCCGGTTCGTCCGCAGGTCCGTCCGCGGGCTCCCCGGGATCGCCGCGCACCGTCCTGCCCACCGGCATCCCCGGCGACTGGCACCTGGTCTTCCAGGACGACTTCGACGGCACCGCCCTCGACGGCTCCAAGTGGAACGTCGGCAACCCGTACGTCGAGCCGCAGCGGATCACTCCGCCGGTGGGCGGCCAGGAGCTCGACTGCTACGACGCGGGCCAGGTCGCGGTGCGCGACGGCATGCTGCACATCACCGCCGTGCAGAAGCAGCAGGAGTGCGGCGGCAAGACGCTCCCCTACCTCTCCGGCATGGTCAACACCAAGGACAAGTTCTCCTTCGCCTTCGGCGCCCTGGAGGCCCGGGTCTACGTCCCCGCCGCCGCCGACGGGTCGGTCGCCAACTGGCCCGCCTTCTGGGCTGTCGGGTCCAACTGGCCCAGCGGCGGGGAGAACGACGTCATGGAGGGGCTGCACGGCAAGATCTGCGCGTACTTCAACTCCGCCACGGCCTCCACCGGCAGCTGCGCCGCCGGCGACCTGACCGGCTGGCACGTCTTCGGCGCCGAGTGGCAGAACGGGCGCGTGGACTACTACCGGGACGGCGTCTACACGGCCACTCTCAGCCAGGGCGTCACCTCCGACCCCATGTGGCTGATGATCGACAACGCCGTCCAGCCGACGATCGGCGGCCCCACGTCGGTCCCGGCCACCCTGCTGATCGACTACGTCCGGGTCTGGCAGCAGTAGGACCCCTCCGCACCCGCCGCTGCGTAACGGCTTGGCCACAGGCGTTCCCCAAAGCCGTCGAAACCGGGATCGCGGTCGCCGTCCGCGCGACATGATGATGCGTCACGCGGGCGGTGGAGGGAGAACGGCAGGATGGGCGACGGCACGCCGACGGATGCGGTCCCGGACGCGGTCCCGCCGACGCGGACGGACCAGTGGCCCCGAACCCGCCGCGACCGGGCCCGCGGTCAGGCCCACGGCCAGGAACTCCCGCCCTCGCGGCTCCGGCGGCTGCGCGCTGACCCCGAGGCGCCGACGCGGGTCCGGGTCGACCCCGAGGCGCCGACCCGGGTGCGCGTCGACCCCGAGGCGCCGACCAGGGTGCGCGTCGACCCGGAGGCGCCGACCAGGGTCAAACCGAGGGCCGCCACCCCGCCCACCCAGACCCGCCGCGCGGCCCCCTCGCGCGGCGGCCACTTCGGGGGCGCCTTCCCGGCGGCCCTGCTGAACCGCTACGAGCCGAACCAGGTCGCCGGCTCGGGCACCGAGGGCACCGTCTGGCAGGTCCGGCGCCTGGACGGCGGCGGGGACGCCGCGGTGAAGGTCACCCGCACGGGCCAGGCCATGGACACCGAACTCCTGGACCACCTGCGCGACGAGGCCTACCTGCGCCACGTCCCGCGGATCGTCGACTACGGCCAGGTCGAGCACGCCGGGACCGGCTGCGACTGGGTGGCGATGGAGTACCTCCCGGTCACCCTCGCCGACCGCATCGCCGAGCTGAGCCGCGCCGGCCGGCACACCGACCCGCGCGCGACCGACCCCATCGTCCGCGAACTCGTCGCGATGCTGGACTTCTGGCAGCGGCGCGTGGCCCGCAACCCGGTCGACTTCAAGCCCGCCAACATCCTGGTGCGCCCCGGAGCCGGCCCCGGCCAGTTCGTGATCGCGGACTTCGGCGGCGTCGCCAAGCTCACCGCCAGCCGCAGCTTCTCGCCCGAGATGCAGGTCACCGTCGCCTACATGGCGCCCGAGCAGCTGGCCGGCTCCAACCACCCGGCCGGCCCCTGGTGGGGCCTGGGCAACGTCCTGTACGAGCTGTTCACCGGCCGCCCCCGCTACTTGGACCAGGACGGCCTCCTGCTGAGCGACGAGGTCCTCCAGTACGACCTGGTCTTCAACGAGGAGGTCGACCTCTCCGCCGTCACCGACCCGCGCCGCCGGCTCCTGCTCCAGGGCCTGTTCACCAGGAACCCGGCCCACCGCTGGCAGGCCCACCAGGTCAGGGCCTGGCTGGACGGCGCCAGCCCGGCGGTCGTGCGCACCCAGGCGCCCGCCGGAGCCGCCGGCACCGGCCACGCCCACCGGCCGGTCACCTTCCTCGGCGATCCCTACCACGCCCCGTCCGTCCTCGCCTGGACCATGCTGAACCGCTCCGGCGAGGCCGCGGAGTGGCTGGTCGACGGCGGCGCCCGGAGGCTGCTCTCCTGGCTGCAGGACGACGTCCGCGACACCCTGTTCGACCTGCACCACCTGCGTGAGGTCGACCGCGCCCGGGGCACCGGGCGGGCCCGCGCGGCCGCGCTCGCCGTGCTCGCCTTCGGCGCGGCGTTCGCGCCCTCCGCCGTCCCGCACTACCGCGAGCGCCCGGTCGACGCCGCCGGGCTGACCCGGATCGGCACCGAGCCCGACGTCGTCGCCGTCCTCGACGACCTGCTCGCCGCCTCGGTGCCGGCCGTCGCCGCCCGCTACGACTGCGACCACCCCGAGTGCTCCGGCGAGCACTGCGGACGGCTGCTCGCCCTCGTCCGCGTCCCGCAGGTCGTCGCCGAGACCGACCGCGCCGCCCGCGAACTCGGCGGCGGCGGACGTACCGGCGACGGCCTGACCGTCGACGAGCGGGCCCACGCCTACCGCCTGGCGATCTGGCTGACCGTCCAGCCCGAGGAGCACGCCCGGCTGCTCGCCCGGCTCTCCCCGCTGCCCGCCGCGCTGTACCGGCTCCCGCTGTCCGGGCGGGTGGCGGCGATGACGGCCGTGGTCGCGGCCGTCCTGGTGGACGCCGTGGCGAAGGCCTGGGGCGCGGTGCGCCGCCGCCCGGCGGACGACGTGCGGCGCCGCTGGTCCGCGCTGCGCCGGCGCGCGGTGGGCGCCGACCCCGCGACGGTGCACGGCTGTGCGGCGCTGATCGCGGCCGAGGCGCTCCGGGGCCGGCGGACGGCCGGCGGCCGGTCGGCCGCGAACGGGCAGGCCGAGCGGGCCGGGCGCAGCGGGACGCCGGGGACGAACCGGTGGGCGGCGGCCGGGCGCACCGGGCGGCCGAGGCCCTGGCGGGCGTGGGCCGCGGCCTGGTGGACCAACTCCGGCACCGCGGTTCCCCGGCAGGTCGCGGCGGCCCTGCTGGTGCTCGTCGCGCTCGCGCTGGTGCTCTGGGCGGGTGCGCTCGCCCGGATCAGCGTCGACGCGGGCAACCAGCTGAAGCTCCTGCCGAACAGCCTGTTCGGCGGTCCGCTGCGGACGGCCGGCGAACACGCGGCCCGGATGACGACGCCCCAGCTCGGCGCGGCGCTGGCCGCCGCCCTCACCCTGGTGGCCTTCCCCGCGCGCGTCGGCCGGGGGACGCTCGTCCTGGCCGCCGCAGGCGCCGGCGCGATCGGCTACCTGCGGCTGGGGCCGCCGATGACGGTGCTCAAGCCGCCGCCCGCGCTGGCCGACCGGGTGGTGACCTTCGAGGGCGGCATGGGCAGCTGGGCCGGGGTGGCGGCGACCGCCGGGGTCGTCCTCGCCCTCGTCCTGGTCGAGCGCGCCACCAGGCTGCTCGGGCCGGTCCACGCGGCGCGGCGCCGGACGGTGGCCCAGTGGCGCGGCATCGCCGACGGCCGTGGGGCGGCCACCTCCCGGACGACGGCCGTGGCGGTGGCCGCCGTGTCCTGGCCGCGGCCCGCGGCGGCGGCCTGGCGGGCGGGTGCCCCCGGCGCCCGCGACCGCGCCGTGTTCGCGCTCGGCTCCACCGTGGTCCTGGTCGTCCTGCTGTGGGCGACCGTCGAGGTCCGGCTCGCCGCCGTCGGGCACCACCGGACCCCGGCGTCCTGGGGCACCGGCCAGACCGGGGCCGTCTACCAGGCCGGCTTCACGCTGCTGCTCGCCGCCGTCTCGGCCGCCGCCGCCCTGGCCGGCCCGCGCACCGCCCGCCGGCTGTTCGTCCTGTGGATCCTCGGCACCCTGCTGCTCGGCGCCTGGCCCACGGCACTGGGCCCGATGGAGGCGCTGCGCATCCCGGTGGCGGAGCCGTTCTACCGCGACATCGCCGGACTCTGGGGCCACGGCGCGTTCTGGGCCGCCGTCCTGATCGCGCTCCCGCTCGTCTGCCTGGGCGTCCAGCGGACCGTCGGCCGGACGGCCGCCCGTGCCGCCGTCCGCACCGCCGGGGGCCGCTGAGGCCTGTCCGCCGGTCCCGTCGTCAGCCGACCAGGCGGGACAGCTCGATCGAGTGGCCCGTCCGCTCGACCTTGGCGCGCAGGTAGCGGACGTTGCTCTCCGAGAGGTGGACGCCGGTCGGGACCCGCTGCTCGACGGTGATCCCGAGGGCGGCCAGCTGGGCGGCCTTGTCCGGGTTGTTGCTCAGCAGCTCGATGCCGGTGGCGCCGAGGGCGGTCAGCATCTGGGCCGCGGCGGTGTAGTCCCGGCCGTCCTCGGGCAGGCCGAGGGCGGTGTTGGCGTCGTAGGTGTCGAGGCCGGAGTCCTGCAGGGCGTAGGCGTCGAGCTTGTTGTAGAGCCCGATGCCGCGGCCCTCCTGGCGGAGGTAGAGCAGGTAGCCGCCGGCCTCGCTGATCCGCTCGACCGACTCGCGCAGCTGCGGGCCGCAGTCGCAGCGGTCCGAGCCGAACACGTCGCCGGTCAGGCACTCCGAGTGCAGCCGCACCAGCGGCGTCCCGCCCTCCGGCACCCGCCCGAACGCGAGCGCCAGGTGCTCGGCGCCGTCGGCCAGGCCGTGGAAGGTGAAGACCTCGGCGTCGGCGCGGTAGCCGTCCGGGAAGGTCAGCGGGATGCGCACGCGTGAGCGCACCGTGGCGGAGCCGGGCTGCGGCATGGGCGGGCCTCCGATGGCGAGTGGCGGATTGCCGAGGGGGTGGGGTCCCCGTCGGGGTGGACCGGGCTCCGACCGTACTCGGTCGTTCCAATTTGAACAACTGGGTACTGTCCGTGCCCGGGCCGACTACGCAGACGATGTCGCAGGCGCACAACGCCACGTCCGCCCCGGCTGTTCCCGTCCACGGGGACTACGTTCCGTGATTCCCGGGCGGGGCGGGGAGCCGGTTCAGCCGGGCTCAGTGCGGACGCGAGGGGGCTGAGGGATCGTAACGGCCGCGGGGCGAGGGGGGTTTCAGTATGTGGATGGGCCGGGAGCCGTCCCGGGGACACTGCGAGACTTGCCCGCGTTTCCTGGGCACGGGAACGCCTCGCGCACGACCACTGTCGACCACGGAAGGTCCGAACCGGATGCCCGCCAACCCTCGCACCGCCCCCTCCCCGCAGGCCACCGAGGCCGAGAACCGCGCCATCGAGGCGCTCTACGCGGACGTCGTCCGCCGCAACCGCGGCGAGAACGAGTTCCACCAGGCCGTCCACGAGGTCCTGGAGACCCTCGGCCCGGTCCTCGCCCGCCGCCCCGAGCTCGTCGACGCCCGGATCGTCGAGCGCGTCTGCGAGCCCGAGCGCCAGCTGATGTTCCGCGTGCCGTGGACGGACGACGCCGGCGCGGTCCACGTCAACCGCGGCTTCCGCGTGGAGTTCAGCAGCGCCCTCGGCCCGTACAAGGGCGGGCTGCGCTTCCACCCCTCCGTCGACCTCGGCATCGTCAAGTTCCTCGGCTTCGAGCAGATCTTCAAGAACGCGCTCACCGGGCTGTCCATCGGCGGCGGCAAGGGCGGCTCCGACTTCGACCCCAAGGGCCGCTCGGACGCCGAGATCATGCGCTTCTGCCAGTCCTTCATGACCGAGCTGTACCGCCACATCGGCGAGCACACCGACGTCCCGGCCGGGGACATCGGCGTCGGCGGCCGGGAGATCGGCTACCTCTTCGGCCAGTACAAGCGGATCACCAACCGCCACGAGAGCGGCGTCCTCACCGGAAAGGGCCTCGGCTGGGGCGGCGCGCAGGTGCGCACCGAGGCCACCGGGTACGGCTGCGTGCTGTTCACCGAGGAGATGCTGCGCGCCCGCGGCGAGAGCCTGGACGGGTGCCGGGTCGCGGTCTCCGGCTCGGGCAACGTCGCCGTCTACGCGATCGAGAAGGCGCAGCAGCTCGGCGCGACCGTCCTCACCTGCTCCGACTCCTCCGGGTACGTGGTCGACGAGAAGGGCATCGACCTCGACCTGCTCAAGGAGGTCAAGGAGGTCCGGCGCGGCCGGATCGCCGAGTACGCCGAACTGCGCGGCGCCCACGTCCGGTTCGTCGAGGCGGGGGCCGAGGGCGCGAGCGTGTGGAGCGTGCCGTGCGACGTCGCGCTGCCCTGCGCCACGCAGAACGAGCTGACCGAGGCGGACGCGATCGCGCTGGTGCGCGGCGGCGTGAAGGCGGTCGCCGAGGGCGCCAACATGCCCACCACGCCGGAGGCGGTGCGGGTGTTCCAGGAGGCGGGCGTGGCCTTCGGCCCGGGCAAGGCCGCGAACGCGGGCGGGGTCGCGACCAGCGCGCTGGAGATGCAGCAGAACGCCTCGCGCGACTCGTGGACCTTCGCCCGCACCGAGGAGCGGCTGGCCGGCATCATGCGGCACATCCACGAGTCCTGCGCCGTCACCGCCGAGCGCTACGGGCAGCCGGGCAACTACGTGGTGGGCGCGAACATCGCGGGCTTCGAGCTCGTCGCGGACGCGATGCTGGCGCAGGGCCTGGTCTGATCGGGCCTTGATCCGGTGCCCGCTGTGCGTCGCGGGGCGGCGGTTGCGCAGGGACCGCCACCCGACCGCAGCGGGCACCGATTGTCGGGTGCGGCAAGGTGGGTCCTTCCTACGGTGGAGATCAACGAGGAAGGACGGGGCCGGAGTGCTGGAGCACCTCAACCGGGCGATGGAGGACATCGACCGCAACCTGGACCGTGAGATCGACGTGGCCGAACTGGCGCGCATCGCGGTGACGTCGGAGTACCACTTCCGGCGGCTGTTCTCGATGCTCGCCGGGATGCCGCTGTCGGAGTACGTCCGGCGCCGACGACTGACCGTCGCCGGGGCCGAAGTGCTCGACGGCGAGCGGACGTTGCTCGACATCGCGGTCCGGTACGGCTACACCTCGGGCGAGGCGTTCGCCCGTGCGTTCCGGGCGATGCACGGGGTCGGGCCCGGTGAGGCCCGGCGCGACGGCGCGGTGCTCAAGTCCCAGGCCCGGATGTCCTTCCGACTCGTCGTGGAAGGAGCAAGCAGTATGGATTACCGGATCGTGCAGAAGCCGGACTTCCGGATCGTCGGCAAGAAGGCGCGGGTGCCCCTGATCTACGAGGGCGTCAACCCGCACATCGCCGAGTTCATCAAGGGGCTCGGCAAGGAGACCGTCGAGCGGATCACGACACTGACGGGCGGGGACCCGGCCGGCATCGTCTCGGTGAGCGACGACTTCTCGCCCAGTCGGGAGGAGGGGTCCGAACTCGACTACTGGCACGCGGTGGTGGCGCGCGAGGACGCCGTTGTCCCGGACGACCTGGACGTCCTGCCCGTCCCGGCCGGGACGTGGGCGGTGTTCACCAACGCGGGGTCGTTCCCGCAGGCGCTGCAGCAGATGTGGGCGGACGTGTACGGCCAGTGGTTCCCGTCCAACCCGTACGAGGCCCGGCAGGGTCCGGAGATCCTGCGCACCCACTTCGTCCCGGGGACGGGCGACGCCGAGGCGGAGCTCTGGATCCCGGTGGCGCGGGCCGTGCGGAGCTGACGGCTGACGGCTGACGGCTGACGGACGACAGGCGACAGAAAACAGATGACAGATAACAGATTTCGAAATCTGTTATCTGTCATCTGTTTTCTGTTCGCCCGCCCCCGTTCGGCGCAGCACCGGCGGCCCGTCCCCGGGCGCCCCCGCATGCTGGGCGGGGCGGGGTGGGGCTGTCAGCGGGGGCTACCCGAGGAGTGGGATCACCGATGCCCAGAGCGTTCGGGTTCGTCGACTACGGCGGGCCGGAGACCCAGGAGTTCCTGGACCGCCCGGAGCTCCTGCCGGGCCCGGGCCAACTGGCCGTCGCGGTCCGCGCCGCCGGGGTGAACCCGGTGGACTGGAAGATCCGCAGCGGCCTCCTCGGCCGTCAGGGCCGCGACCTGCCGTCCGTCATGGGCCAGGAGGCCGCAGGCGTCGTCCTGCGGGTCGGCCCGGACGTGACCGCCTTCACCCCGGGCGACGAGGTCTTCGGGGTCGCCGCTGCCGGCGCCTTCGCCGAACAGACCCTGCTGCGCGCCGGGATGAGCGCCCTCAAGCCCGCGGCCGTCGGCTTCGACCAGGCCGCGACCCTCGCCGTCGCCACGGCGACCGCCGACGACGCCGTCCGCGACGTGGGCCTGGGCTCCGGCCGCACGCTCCTGATCCTCGGTGCCGCCGGGGGCGTCGGCAGCGCGGCGACGCAGATCGCCCGCAGCCGGGGCCTGCGCGTGATCGGCACCGCGAGCGATGCCAGCCGCGGCCACGTCGAGGCGCTCGGTGCCGTGCACGTCCGGTACGGCGAGGGGGTCGCCGAGCGGATCGCGCAGGCGGCCCCGGACGGCGTGGACGGCATCCTCGACCTCGTCGGCGGCGCCGCGCCGCGCGACGCCGCCGGGGCCCTCGCCGACCGTTCGAAGCTGGTCAGCACCGCCGATCCGGCGACCGCCGCCGAGCTCGGCGGCCGCTACGTCACGCGGTCCACCACCTCCGAAAGCCTCGCCGCCCTGGCCGCCCTCGTCGCGGCCGGCGAGCTGGCCGTGCACATCACCGCCCGCTACCCGCTGGCCCACGCCGCCGAGGCGCTCGCCCTCGTCGAGTCCGGGCACGCGAAAGGCAAGCTCGTCCTCGAAGTCTCCTGACAGCAAGCAGAATTGACGAACCATCATCGAGATCGCCAATGCAGGAACAGCCAGAGAGAAGCACATGAAGCAGAACTCCGCCACCATCGGCGCCCCCTGCTGGGTCGAGCTGGGCACCTCCGACCCCGCCGCCGCCCAGTCCTTCTACGGCGAGCTGTTCGGCTGGCGCGCCGAGACCGACGTGCGGCCCGAGGCCGGCGGCTACACGCAGATGTTTCTCGGCGACGCGCCGGCCGCCGCCGTCACCCCGCTCTACGCGCCGCAGCAGCCGACGGCCTGGACGGTGTCCTTCGCAGTCGCCGACGCCGACGAGACCGTCGCGACGATCAAGGCACGCGGCGGCAGGGCGCTGATGGAGCCCGCCGACGTGTTCGACCTCGGCCGGTTCGCCGTCGTCACCGACACCTCCGGTGCGGTCTTCACCCTCTGGCAGGCCCGCGCCTTCCAGGGCGCGGGCGTGTTCAACGAGCCCGGCGCGCTCGGCTGGGTGGAGCTGGCCACCCGGGACGCGGAGAGCGCGACCGCCTTCTACCCCGCGGTGTTCGGCTGGTCGGTCACCGCGTCCCCGCAGTACACCCAATGGGGCCTGGCCGGCGCGGACTTCGGCGGCATGATGGTGATGGACGAGCGCTTCCCGCCGCAGGTCCCGGCGCACTGGCTGCCGTACTTCGCGGTCGCGGACGTCGACAACACCGTCACCCGGGCGAACGGCCTCGGCGCCGACGTGCTGATGCCCGCGACGGACGTCCCGGACGGCCCGCGCATCGGCGTCCTGCGCGACGCCCAGGGAGCGGTGTTCGGCGTCTACCGCGCCGGCGACGAGGGCTGACCGTCCCCGGACTCCGCGCCGGACACCAGTGCCCGCGCCGCGCGCCGTCCCCGCCACACCACGGCCGCCGCCCCCGCCGTCACGAGCACGGCCGCCAGCGGTACCACGTCACCGACGCGGTCGTACCAGGTCAGCGTGTCGGGTGCGGTGAGCGGCAGCCGCACGGTCAGCGCCCCGGTGCCGTCGGTGCCGAGCCGCGCGAGCTCGCGCCCCTGCGCGTCGAAGGCCGCCGAGACCCCCGTCAGCGAGGCCTGCACGGCCGGACGGCCGGTCTCGGCGGCCCGGATCGCCGCGAGCGAGACGTGCTGCGCGGGCGCCCACGTGTGCTGGAACGTCGACGTGGACGACTGGTAGACCAGCACCCGGGCCCCGTCGCGCGCCGCCGTCCGCGCCATGTCGGGGAACGCCGACTCGAAGCAGACCAGCGCCCCGACCGGCAGCGCGCCGCCCGCCCGGTCGGTGGCCGGCAGCACGTGGAACGAGGTGCCGGGCGCCCGGTTCTCGCCCGCCGCCCGGCTGACGCCCGCGATCCACCCGAGCACCGGCCGCAGCGGGATGTACTCGCCGAACGGCACCAGCCGGATCTTGCGGTAGCGGTCCACGACGCCCGCCGGGGAGACCAGGACGGCGTCCTTCGAGATCCGCCCGTCGGCCTTGCGCGCGTCCTCCCCGGCGATGACCTGCGCGCCGGTGGCGGCGGACAGTTCGCGCAGCCGGTCCAGCGCGACCCGGTCGCGGTCCAGGTCGGACGTGGTGCTGCTCTCGCCCCAGACGACCAGGTCCACCGGCCGCCCGCCGAGCTCCGCCGTGGCCCGGGCGCTCGCGTCGAACCGGGCCTGCGGGTCGTCGACGATCCCCGGCTGGACGAGCGCCACCGTCACCGCCCCCGCCCGCACGGGCGCGTCGCGCAGCGCGAACAGGAGCGGCCCGGCCACCAGCACCAGGACGGCGGTCAGCGCCGCGACGGCCCGCGGCCGCCAGGGGGCGGCCGTGAGCACGACCAGCACCCCCGTGTTGACCGCCACCACCGCCGCGCTGACCAGCCAGATCCCGCCCGCCGACGCCAGCGCGAGGACCGCCGGGTGCTGCCACTGGGTGGCACCGAGCAGCGCCCACGGCCCGCCCAGCGCGTGCCAGGAGCGCGCGTACTCGGTGGTCAACCACAGCGCGGGGACGACGGCCACGGCGAGCAGCGCCCGGCGGGCCGTCAGCGGCGGGCGCAGCAGCCGGTGCACGCCGAGGCCGACGACGGCCTGCAGCGCCCCGAACAGGACGGCGAGCACCGGCAGCCCCGGTCCGATCGAGGGGACCAGCCAGTACATCGCCGTCAGGATGAAACCCGCGCCGAACCACCACCCGCGCACCGCCGCCTCCCGCCCCGACGGCGCCCGCTGCATCAGCAGCAGTCCGGGCACCAGTGCGACCCACGCCAGCCACGCGAGCCCCAGGGGCGGGAACGCGAGCACCGGCAGCGCCCCGGCCGCCAGCGCCCCGAGGCGCGCCCGGTACCGGTGGGCGGGCCGCGGCGGGCCGGCACCGGCCGGGTCGCCCCGGTGGCGGGCGAAGGGCGTGGGGGAGACGGGACGGCTGAGGGCGAGGCGTCGCGACATGCCCCGTATTGTCCGCTCGGGCGCATGATGTCACCAGTGTTCACGTCACCCGGATGGATGACGTGAACACCACGTTTGGAACACCCGAACGACCGGCCGGCGCCGGTGCCCCGGCCCACACCGGGGTGCCTCGGCCCTCGCCGCCCTCCGGGCCCCTTGACCCTCCGGGTGCCAGGTGCCCCTTAACCCTCCAGGTCCCCCTCGCCCTCCAGGTCCCCCTCGGTCTCCAGGAACGCGGCCTGCAGCTGCTCGATCAGCTCCGGGTCCGGCTTCTCCCACAGGCCGCGGCTCGCCGCCTCCAGGAGGCGCTCGCTGATCCCGTGCAGCGCCCACGGGTTGGCGCCGGCGAGGAACTCCCGGTTGACCGGGTCCAGCACGTACTCCTGGGTCAGCTTCTCGTACATCCAGTCCGCGACCACGCCCGTCGTGGCGTCGTAGCCGAACAGGTAGTCGACGGTGGCGGCCATCTCGAACGCGCCCTTGTAGCCGTGGCGGCGCATCGCCTCGATCCAGCGCGGGTTGACCACCCGGGCGCGGAAGACGCGGGCGGCCTCCTCGGTGAGCGTCCTGGTGCGGACGGTCTCCGGGCGGGTCGAGTCGCCGATGTAGGCGGTCGGTGCCTTGCCGGTGAGCGCGCGGACGGTGGCGACCATGCCGCCGTGGTACTGGAAGTAGTCGTCCGAGTCGGCGATGTCGTGCTCGCGGGTGTCGGTGTTCTTCGCGGCGACGGTGATCCGCTTGTAGGCAGTCTCCATCTCCTCGCGCGCCGGGCGTCCGTCGAGACCGCGCCCGTACGCGTAGCCGCCCCATACCGTGTAGACCTCGGCGAGGTCGGCGTCGGTGCGCCAGTCGCGGCTGTCGATCAGCTGGAGCAGGCCCGCGCCGTAGGTGCCGGGGCGGGAGCCGAAGACGCGGACGGTGGCCTTGCGCTCGTCCCCGTGGACGGCGAGGTCGGCCTGCACGTGGGCGCGGACGAAGTTGTCCTCCGCCGGTTCCTCCTGGGCGGCGGCCAGGCGCACCGCGTCGTCCAGCAGGGCGACGACGTGCGGGAACGCGTCGCGGAAGAAGCCCGAGATGCGCAGCGTGACGTCGATGCGCGGGCGGCCGAGCTCCTCCAGCGGGATCGGCTCCAGGCCGGTCACGCGGCGCGAGGCGTCGTCCCAGACCGGGCGGACTCCGAGCAGGGCGAAGGCCTCGGCGATGTCGTCGCCGGCGGTGCGCATCGCGCTGGTGCCCCACAGCGAGAGCCCGACGGAGGGCGGGCAGGCGCCGTCGTTGTCGGCCCGGTAGCGCTCGACCAGCGAGGCGGCGAGGGCCTGGCCGGTCTCCCAGGCGAGCTTGCTGGGCACGGCCTTGGGGTCGACGGAGTAGAAGTTGCGGCCGGTGGGCAGCACGTTGACCAGGCCGCGCAGCGGGGAGCCGGAGGGCCCGGCCGGGACGAAGCCGCCCTGGAGCGCGTGCAGGACGGCGTCCAGCTCGTCGGTCGTGGCGGCCAGGCGCGGCACCACCTGGGTGGCGGCGAACGCGAGCACCTCGCGGACGGCCTCCGGGTGCCCGGCGGCGACCTTCTCCACCGCCTCGGGCGCCCAGTCCTCGGCCTCCATGGCCTCGACCAGGGCACGGGCCCGGGCCTCGGCCGCGTCGGTTGCGCCCAGCGTGAGCGCGGCCTCGTCCAGGCCGAGCGCCTCGCGCAGACCGGGCAGGGCGCTGACGCCGCCCCAGATCTGGCGGGCGCGCAGGATGGCGAGCACGATGTTGACGCGGTCGGTGCCGGCCGGGGCCTGGCCGAGGACGTGCAGGCCGTCGCGGATCTGGGCGTCCTTGACCTCGCACAGCCAGCCGTCGACGTGCAGCAGGAAGTCGTCGAAGCCGTCGTCCTCGGGGCGCTCGTCGAGGCCGAGGTCGTGGTCGAGCTTGGCGGCCTGGATGAGGGTCCAGATCTGGGCGCGGATCGCGGGCAGCTTGGCCGGGTCCATCGCGGCGATGTTGGAGTGCTCGTCGAGGAGCTGTTCCAGGCGGGCGATGTCGCCGTAGGAGTCGGCGCGGGCCATCGGCGGGACGAGGTGGTCGACCAGGGTGGCGTGGGCGCGGCGCTTGGCCTGGGTGCCCTCGCCCGGGTCGTTGACCAGGAACGGGTAGACGAGCGGGAGGTCGCCGAGGACGGCGTCGGGGCCGCACTCGGCGGACAGCGCGGCGGTCTTGCCGGGCAGCCACTCCAGGTTGCCGTGCTTGCCGAGGTGGATGACGGCGTGGGCGCCGAAGCCGCCGTCCTCCTGGGCGGCCTGGATCCAGCGGTAGGCGGCGAGGTAGTGGTGGCTCGGCGGCAGGTCGGGGTCGTGGTAGATCGCGACCGGGTTCTCGCCGAAGCCGCGCGGCGGCTGGATGAGGACGAGCAGGTTCCCGGAGCGGATCGCGGCGAGCACGATGTCGCCGTCGGGGTTCTGCGAGCGGTCGACGTACAGCTCGCCGGGGGCCGGGCCCCAGTGCTCCTCGACCCGCTCGCGCAGGCCCTGCGGGAGGGTGGCGTACCAGCGGCGGTAGTCGGCGGCGGGGATGCGGACCGGGTTGCGGGCCAGCTGGTCCTCGGTGAGCCAGTCCTGGTCGTAGCCGCCGGCGGCGATCAGGGCGTGGATGATCGCGTCGCCCTCGTGGCCGTCCTCGGCGCGGTCGTCCAGGCCGGGCAGGTCGTTCCCGAGGTCCATGCCCTCCTCGCGCAGCCGGTGCAGCAGCCGGACGGCGCTGGCCGGGGTGTCCAGGCCGACGGCGTTGCCGACGCGGGCGTGCTTGGTCGGGTACGCGGACAGCACGAGCGCGAGGCGGCGCTCGGCGGCCGGGACGTGCCGCAGGCGGGCGTGCTTGACGGCGGTGCCGGCGACGCGGGCGGCGCGCTCCGGGTCGGCGGCGTAGACGGTGAGGCCGTCCTCGTCGAGCTCCTTGAAGGAGAACGGGACGCTGATCAGACGGCCGTCGAACTCCGGTACGGCGATCTGCGTCGCGGTGTCCAGCGGGGACAGGCCGTCGTCGCTGGCCTCCCACTGGGCGCGCGACCAGGTGAGGCACAGCGCCTGGAGGATCGGGCGGTCCAGCGCGGCGAGCGCGCCCGCGTCCCAGGCCTCCTCGTCGCCGCCGGCCTGGGCGTCGGCGGGGCGGGTGCCGCCGGCGGCGAGCACGGTGGTGACGATCGCGTCGGCCTCGCCGAGGGCGGCCAGCAGCTCGGGCTCGGCGCCGCGCAGCGAGGCGCAGTAGTAGGCCTCCGCACGGGCGCCCTTGTCCTCGATCGCCCGGCACAGGGTCTCGACGAAGGCGGTGTTCCCGCTCATGTGGTGGGCGCGGTAGTAGAGCACGGCGACCGTCGGGCGGGCGCCGTCGCCGTTGCCGCCGCCCTCGCCGGCGGTGGTCGCGGTCGCGGCCTCGCGCTCCAGCGGACCCCAGGCCGGGGCGGAGGCGGGCGGGGCGAAGCCGTGGCCGGTGAGCAGCACGGTGTCGGAGAGGAACGCGCCCAGCTCGGCCAGGTTGGCCGCGCCGCCGTGGGCGAGGTAGGCGTGCGCCTCGGCGGCGATGCCGGCCGGGACGGTGGACAGCTCCATCAGCTGGGCGTCGGGGGCCTGTTCGCCGGTCAGGACGATCACCGGGCGCGGGCCCGCCAGCAGCGCGTCGAGGCCCTCCTGCCAGGCGCGGCGCCCGCCGAGCAGGCGGACCACCACGAGCTCGGTGCCGTCCAGCAGCTCCGGCAGGTCCTCGGGGGACAGCCGGGCGGGGTTGCCGAGCCGGTACGGGACGGGGCCGGCCGAGGCGCGGGCGCTGAGCAGGTCGGTGTCGGACGTCGACAGCAGCAGGATCATGCGTAGGCCCTCCCGGCCTCGGTGGTGGCCGGGGCGGCCGAAACGGCGGCGGCCCGGACGGCCTCGGTGGTGGCCGGGGACGCGGGCGCGGGCATGCGACAGCGGTGGTGCATTTCTGCCTTCCTCGGGGTCCGCGCCCCGGGCCGGTGGAGGACGGCGGGAGTTCCTGGCTCCCGCGGCCACCGGGTGTCCCGGTGAGCCGCGGTCACAGTGGCGGGACCGCACCGGGCTTGCACCGGTTTCCTCCCCTGCGCCGTCGCTGGCGTCGGGCGGTCCGCGGGGACCGCCCGCCAGCATCGTACGGGGTGTGGCTGACCTGGGGGAGAGCGAGTTTCGACCTGCCCGGTGTCGGTGCGGGCGCGGGGGAGGTGCGGGGGCGGCGTGGGGACGGGGTGGCCGTGGGGGTGCGGCGAGGGGGTTGCGGGGGTAGCGGGGGTGCGGCGGGGGCGTGCGGTCGGGCGTGGGCGGCGCGTGCCGGGGTGTG
The DNA here is from genome assembly GCF_042887525.1 of Kitasatospora sp. NPDC057936. Lineage (NCBI taxonomy): Bacteria > Bacillati > Actinomycetota > Actinomycetes > Kitasatosporales > Streptomycetaceae > Kitasatospora > Kitasatospora sp. NPDC057936. The sequence goes on along the minus strand of NZ_JBHVPD010000008.1, from coordinate 107,542 downwards.
CGGTGGCAGGGCGAGCGTGAGGCGCGCACCGGGAGCCGGAGTGTGATCCCGAGTGTGATCCCGAGTGTGATGCAGCGGACGGAGGCAACCGATCGGATCATCTGTATGCTCGCCGCCATGCCACCGACACCCGACGCCACCCCGCCGGGCGCCGCGGTGCCCGACCGGGGGCGCGCGGACGCCTGTCCAGGGGCGCTTCGTCTGCATGCGGCCGACGACGGCGCCCTGGCCCGGGTCCGCCTGCCCGGCGGCCTCCTGACGAATCGTCAGGCACTCGCGCTGGCCGACGCGGCCGAGGCCCTCGGCGACGGCGCACTGGAGACCACCTCCCGCGGCAACGTCCAACTCCGGGGCCTGGCTCCGCACTGCGCGGCGGACCTCGCCGAACGGCTGCGCGCCGTCGGGCTGCTGCCCTCCGACACCCACGAGCGGGTGCGCAACATCGTCGCCTCGCCGCTCGCCGGCCTCGACGCCCGACCGGCCGCCGACGTGCAGGCCTGGGTGCGGGAACTGGACGCGCGGCTGTGCGCGAGCGACTGGGCGGCCGGACTCTCCGGCAAGTTCCTGTTCGCGCTGGACGACGGCCGCGGCGACGTCGCCGCGCTCGACGCCGATGTGACATTGATCGCAGGCCCGGACGGCCGCCGCCTGCTGCGCCTCGGGCGCGACGCCTCCGGACACCCGGTCGAGGCCGGGCGGGAAGTGACGGCCGTGCTGGACGCGGCCCGGTCCTTCCTGGACGCGCTGCGCGCGGGCGGACGCAAGGCCTGGCACCTGCGCGAAGTCCCGGACCTGCTGCCGGCCGGCACCGTGCCGCTGCCCGCGCTCGCCGGGACCGCCCCCGACGTCGGCCCGCTGCCCGGCGGACTGTCGGTGGGCCTGCGCTTCGGACGGGCGAGCGCGGCGCAGTGGCGCGCGCTGGTCGCGGCCTCCGCCGGTGAACTGCGCCTGACGCCCTGGCGCGGAGCCGTCCTGCCGGGGGCCCCGGCCCAGCGGCTGGCCGGCCTCGCCGAGGCCGGGTTCCGGACGCTGCCCGGCTCGCCCTGGGAGCGGGCCTCCGCCTGCACCGGGCTGCCCGGGTGCGCCAAGTCGCTCGCCGACGTGCGGGCGGACGCGGCGCGGGCCCTGGACGCGGCGGCCGCCGGCGGGCTGCCCGTGCACTGGTCGGGCTGTGAACGGCGCTGCGGCCACCCGGCCGGGCGGTGGGTGGACGTGCTCGCCACCGGGCAGGGCTACCGGGTGACGGTGAACGGCCCGGCGGTCGGCGCGGACGCGCGGGCTTCCGCTTTGGATGTTTCCGTCGTGGATGTTTCCGCGAGGGAGGGTTCTGCGATGGAGGCTTCCGCCGTGGAGGTTCCCGCCGTGGACGTTTCCGCGATGGAGGTTTCCGCCGTGGATGTGACGAACGAGGAGATGGCCGAGGCGGTCGCCGAGGCCAGGAGGACCACGAAGTGATCGAGTACGAGAAGGACGGCGCGTCCATCTACCGCCAGTCCTTTGCCACCATCCGCGCGGAGGCCGACCTGGCCGCCCTGCCGGCGGACGTCTCCCAGGTCGCGGTGCGGATGATCCACGCCTGCGGGATGGTCGACCTGGTCGAGGACCTGGTGTACTCGCCCGGCGTGGTCGCCTCCGCGCGCGCCGCGCTGCACGCCGGTGCGCCGATCCTGTGCGACGTCAACATGGTCGCGAGCGGCGTGACCCGCAAGCGCCTGCCGGCCGACAACGAGGTCGTCTGCACCCTCACCGACCCGTCGGTCCCCGAACTGGCGCGCACGATGGGCAACACCCGCAGCGCCGCCGCCATGGAGCTGTGGCTGCCCCGCCTGGAAGGAGCCGTGGTGGCCGTCGGCAACGCGCCGACCTCGCTCTTCCGGCTCCTGGAGATGATCGAGGCGGGCGCACCGCGCCCGGCCGCGGTGATCGGCGTGCCGGTCGGCTTCATCGGCGCCGCCGAGTCCAAGCAGGCCCTGGCCGAGCACCCGTCCGGCCTGGAGCACCTGGTGGTGCGTGGCCGCCGCGGTGGCAGCGCGATGGCCGCCGCCGCCATCAACGCGATTGCGAGCGAAGAAGAGTGACGGACCGTCAGAACCGTCAGAACGTTGCCTCGACCGGACGGCTCTACGGAGTCGGGCTCGGGCCGGGCGACCCGTCGCTGGTGACCGTCCGCGCCGCCGAACTCATCGGCAAGGCCGACGTCGTGGCATACCACAGCGCCCGGCATGGGCGGTCCATCGCGCGCTCGATCGCCGAGCGGTACCTGACGGGTGGTCAGATCGAGGAGAAGCTGGTCTACCCGATCACGGTCGAGACCACCGACCACCCGGGCGGCTACCGGGGCGCGCTGGACGACTTCTACGAGGAGGCCGCCGCCCGGCTGGCCGCCCACCTGGACGCCGGGCGCGACGTCGTCGTGCTCGCCGAGGGCGACCCGCTGTTCTACGGCTCCTACCAGCACATGCACAAGCGGCTCGCGCACCGCTACCCGACCGAGGTGGTGCCGGGCGTGACCTCCGTCAGCGCGGCGGCCGCCCGGCTCGGCCAGCCGTTGACGGAGGCCGAGGAGACCCTGACGGTCATCCCGGGCACGCTGCCCGAGGAGGAGCTGGCGGCGCGGATCGCGTCCGCGGACTCGGCCGTGATCATGAAGCTCGGGCGCACCTTCCCGGCCGTCCGTCGCGCGCTGGAGCGGGCGGGCCGGCTGGAGGACGCGCAGTACGTCGAGCGCGCGTTCATGGAGGGGGAGCGGATCGCGCCCCTCGCCGAGATCGACGGGGAGACGGTGCCGTACTTCTCGGTGGCGGTCCTGCCGAGCAAGGTCGCCCCGCTGGAGCCGGTCGTGCGGACGGCGGAGGGGGCCGGCAGCGTGACCGTCGTCGGCACCGGGCCGGCCGGGCCGCTGTGGCTCACCCCGGAGGCGCGCGGCGCGCTGGCCGAGGCCACCGACCTGGTCGGCTACACCACCTACCTGGCCCGGGTGCCGGAGCGGCCGGGGCAGGTGCGGCACGGCTCGGACAACAAGGTGGAGTCCGAGCGCGCCGAGTTCGCCCTCGACCTGGCCCGGCGCGGACGGCGGGTCTGCGTGGTGTCCTCGGGCGACCCGGGCGTCTTCGCGATGGCGACGGCGGTGCTGGAGGTCGCCTGCGAGGAGGCCTACCGGGACGTGCCGGTGCGGGTCCTGCCCGGCATGACCGCGGCGCACGCGGCCGCGTCCCGGGCGGGTGCCCCCCTGGGGCACGACTACGCGGTCGTCTCGCTGTCGGACCGGCTCAAGCCGTGGGACGCGGTGGCCCGCCGCCTGCGCGCGGCGGCGGAGGCGGACCTGGTGCTCGCGCTGTACAACCCGGGGTCCAAGTCGCGGACGACGCAGGTCGGCCTGGCCCGGGACCTCCTCCTGGAGTACCGCGCGCCGGAGACGCCCGTCGTGATGGCGCGCGATGTCGGCGGCCCGACCGAGCGGGTCCGGATCGTGCGGCTCGGCGAGCTGGACCCGGCGCTCGTCGACATGCGGACGATCCTGCTGATCGGCTCCTCGCAGACGCGGGCCGTCGAGCGCGGGGCCGGCGTCGAGGTCGTCTGGACGCCGCGGCGGTACCCGGAATAACGGAGAACAGCTGACAGATAACAGCTGACAGTTTTCGTTATCTGTCAGCTGTTATCTGTTACTCGTCAGCCGTCAGCCGTCAGCCGTCAGCCGTCAGCCGCTGACCGTAGACCGCAGACCGCCGGCCGCCCCAGTCACCGAGTCGGCTTGGTGATCAGCAGCTCCGTGTTGTGGTCCTGCCCCGCGCCGAGCAGCGCGGCCGGCCGCCCGTACGGGTCGTTGTAGGACAGCTCGCGGTAGAGCGCGGCCAGGTTCGCGTCCGACGTGCTGCCGAAGTCCGTCCCGTACGGGGCGTCGGACTCGATCAGCGTCGTGAACAGGGAGAGCGTGCCGTCCCCGTTGTCCGCGATCTCGATGATCCGGCCGTGCTGCGGGTAGTCGATGTGGGAGGCGGTGTTGATCTCCCAGAACGCGCGCTCCGGCACCGCGTGCCCGTGCGCCGTGATCTGGTTCCTGTGGGTGTGCCCGTTCACCCACGCGACGACGTTGGGGTAGCGCTGGAGCAGCGCCACCAGCTCGTTCCCGTCGTGCCGCTTCTCGAAGATGTTGCGCGGGTCGGGCAGCAGGTTGCCCATGGTGCCGCTGGTGTGGTGGCTGAAGATCAGGATCAGGTCGTCGGCGCTGCCGCCCGTCACCTTGCGCCCGTTGCCGTCGTACCAGTGCCCGCTGTGCGCCTTCAGCTGCTGCTCCAGCCAGCGCAGTTGGGCGGTGCCGATCGAACCGTCCGCGAATCCGGCCTGGTTGGTGGTGTCCAGGCTGATGCCGAGGACCTTCTCCGAGATGCGGAAGGTGTAGAAGAGCTTGCCGCTGTTCACCATGTCCGAGGTGAAGCCGTGCCCGTGCGGGCCCGCGCCGGTGACTGCCGGGTCGAGGTGGGCCTTCGCGAACTCCTTGAGGGTGAACGGCCGTCGGCGCTCGTCGGGGGTGATCTCGCGCACCGCGTCGCCGGTCGCCAGCAGCTTGCCGAGCAGCAGCGCGGCGCTCGCCGGGTCGTGCCGCAGGGCCTCCGTCAGGCGGCCGGCCTCGGCGTCGTCGCAGCCCTCCAGCTTGTACCGGCCGGTGTAGAGGTCGTTCAGCAGGCCGAGGTCCGGGAGCGAACCCTCAAGGCTGTCATCGTGGTTGCCGACCGTCGTGTACCAGGGCGTGCGCAGGCCGGGGGCGTCGAAGGGGCGGCCGGCGGCCGACAGGAAGCCGGGTATCTGCGGGAAGCCCTTCGCCTTGTAGCCGTCCTGGAAGGACAGTTCGGGGTTCCAGTAGGCGGAGCTGCCGGAGTTCTGCACGCCCTCGTAGCGGTTCGGGTCACCGGTGTTCTGGGCGAGGCGTCCGCCGCCCATCACCGTGAGGTACCAGTCGAGTTCGGCGTGCTCGTGGTTGTCGGTGTTGTCGCCGGTGGCCATCACCAGGCTGAACGGCATCCCGGTGTAGGGGCCGCCGGCGAGCGAGTTGACGCGCTCGACGAGGGCCGAGACACCGCGGGCGTTCAGGGTCTCGTGCGGCCGGTGCGCCGCGCCGAGGAACTTGGCGAGGTACTCGAAGCGGAACGGCGACTCGGTGTCGACCAGGTGCAGGTCGGAGAACTGGACGAAGCTGGCCAGCCCGGTGCGGCGGTCGTCGCGCCCGCTGCCCGGGGCCGCGATGTCCCCGCGGACGACCAGCGGCCAGCCCGGCCCGGCCGTCAGCCGCTTGTAAGAGCCGTTGCCGACCGGCGTCGCCACCTGGTCGAGCGTGGTCCCGGTCACCCGGACGGCTCTCGCGGCGGTGGCCGCCAGCGCCCGGTCGCGCGCCGCCGCCGACGCGAACTGCGCGCCGCCCAGCGAAAGGGCCGCCCAGGCGGCGGCCACCGACGTACCCGTCACGAACGTACGCCGACTCATCCCTGCCACGAAAACCCCGCATTCTGATGACCCGGCCGGTCGCACCGGTCCCGGGCCTCGTGTCATGAACCCGCATCTGGCGGAGCGACAGATTACTCACTGGTAGGCGGCGGTTTCGAGACCCGTGCAGAGAACTTCTCGGTAACGAGAGGCGGCCATTCCCGCCGCTCCCACCGGCCCCCGCCCGCATGCCCGCCCGCATCCCTGCCCGCATCCCTGCCCGCATCCCTGCCCGCACGTCCGCCCGTACCCTCACCCACGTCGGCCGAGGGCCCCGGTCACCGTCCGGCCGGGTCCATGGGGGAAAATCGGCACCGGAGGCCGTTGCGGCCGTCCCGGGGCGGCGGCCGGAGTGATGACCGGTGGCGCGGCCGGGGACGGCGGTCCGTGCAGCAATCGGTGCGGCGACGGGAGCAGCGGCCACGACGGCGACCGAGACAGGGAGCGAGGCGGACGTGGCCGAACCGGGAGGCCGGGCCGGGCAGCTGAAGAGCAGCGGCCTGCGGCACGGCTGGACGACGGGCGCCTGCGCCACCGCCGCCGCCAAGGCCGCGTACACGGCGCTGCTCACCGGCGAGTTCCCGGACCCGGTGACCATCACCCTCCCCAAGGGGCAGCAGCCCGCGTTCGCCCTGGCCGCGGAGGAGCTCGGGCCGGCGAGCGGCTCGGCCGCCCCCGGCCGGCACCCGGGCTCCCCGGACGGTCCGGACGGTCCGAGCGCCATGGCCGGCGTGGTCAAGGACGCCGGCGACGACCCCGATGTGACGCACGGCGCCCTCATCCGTGCGACGGTGCGGGCCGGCGAGCCCGGCGCCGGGGTGGTGTTCCGGGCCGGTCCCGGGGTCGGGACGGTCACCAAGGCCGGTCTGCCGCTGCCCGTCGGCGAGCCCGCCATCAACCCGGTGCCGAGGCAGATGATCCGCGACGCCGTCGCCGAGGTGGCCGCCGAGCACGGTGGGACGGGGGACGTCGTCGTCGAGGTCTCCGTCGACCACGGCGAGGAGATCGCCCGCTCCACCTGGAACCCCCGCCTGGGGATCCTCGGCGGCTTGTCCATCCTGGGCACGACCGGCATCGTCGTCCCCTACTCCTGCTCGGCCTGGATCGACTCGATCCGCCGCGGCGTGGACGTGGCGCGCGCGGCGGGCCGCACGCACGTGGCGGGGTGCACCGGCTCGACGTCGGAGAAGGTCGCCGTCGCCGTGCACGGACTGCCCGAGGACGCGCTGCTCGACATGGGCGACTTCGCCGGCGCCGTCCTCAAGTACCTCAAGCGCCACCCGGTGCCGAGGCTGACCATCGCGGGCGGCTTCGCCAAACTGTCCAAGCTCGCGGCCGGTCACCTCGACCTGCACTCGGCGCGCTCCCAGGTGGACAAGGGATACCTCGCGGACCTGGCCCGGCGCGGCGGCGCGGACGAGGCCCTGGCCGCGGCGGTGGCCGCCGCCAACACCGGCCTGGAGGCGGTGCAGTTGTGCCGGGCGGCGGGCGTGCCGCTGGGGGACCTGGTCGCCGAGGCGGCCCGGGCGACGGCGCTCGGCGTGCTCGTCGGCTCCCCGGTGGCGGTGGACGTCATCTGCATCGACCGCGCGGGCACCATCGTCGGACGGGCGGAACCGCTCGGGCCGTGAGGCGCGGCGGCCGTACTTCCCGGGCCCCACGGGTTCAGTCGGGTGAACTCCCGGGAATGCGTGGAAAGCTCAGCAATATCTCATGGTGATGTGAAGATCTGACGCCCATACGGGGCGAGAAACGGACAAATGGAGCAAGGATTCGCCCCCTGATTCTGTCGCCATCTCAAGCGTGAGATATGGTCTGCCGGGTGACAGGCGACTACCTCACCCGTATCGGCACCCTCATCCGTACCGCGCGCCAGCACCGCGGCTGGTCCCAGGCGCAGCTCGGCGAGGCCCTCGGCACCAGCCAGAGCGCGGTCAACCGCATCGAACAGGGCAAGCAGAACGTCAGCCTTGAGATGATCGCCCGCATCGGCGAAGCCCTCGACAGCGAGATCGTCTCCCTCGGCTACTCCGGCCCGATGCACCTGCGCGTCGCCGGCGGCACCCGCCTCTCCGGCGCGATCGACGTCCGCAGCAGCAAGAACGCCTGCGTCGCGATCCTCTGCGCCTCGCTCCTCACCACCGGCCGCACCACGATCCGCAGCGTCGCCCGGATCGAGGAGGTCTACCGCATCCTCGAGGTCCTCACCAGCATCGGCGTCAAGAGCCGCTGGATCAACGAGGGCCGCGACCTCGAACTCACCCCGCCGGCCGAGCTCGACCTCGCCGCGATGGACGTCGAGGCCGCCCGCCGCACCCGCAGCGTGCTGATGTTCCTCGGCCCGCTGATGCACCGCGCCGAGCACTTCGCCATCCCGTACGCGGGCGGCTGCGACCTCGGCACCCGCACCGTCCAGCCGCACCTGACCGCGCTGCGCCGCTTCGGCCTGGAGGTCGCCACCACCGGCGGCGCCTACCACGCCTCGGTCGAGCCGGGCGTCCCGCTGGACCGTCCGATCGTGCTGACCGAGCGCGGGGACACCGTCACCGAGAACGCGCTGCTGGCCGCGGCCCGCCACGACGGCGTGAGCGTCATCCGCAACGCCTCGCCCAACTACATGGTCCAGGACCTGTGCTTCTTCCTGGAGAAGCTCGGCGTGAAGATCGAGGGCATCGGTACCACCACCCTCACCGTGCACGGCGTCCCGGAGATCACCTGCGACGTCGACTACACCCCGGCCGAGGACCCGGTGGAGGCGATGAGCCTGCTCGCCGCCGCCGTCGTCACCTCCTCCGAGCTGACGATCCGCCGGGTGCCGATCGAGTTCCTGGAGATCGAGCTCGCCGTGCTGGAGGGCATGGGCCTGGACTACGACCGGACCCCGGAGTACCGGGCCCACAACGGTCACACCCGGCTGGTCGACCTCACCGTGCGCCCGTCCAAGCTGACCGCGCCGATCGACACCATCCACCCGATGCCGTTCCCGGGCATCAACATCGACAACGTGCCGTTCTTCGCCGCGATCGCCGCGGCGGCGCACGGCACGACGATGATCCACGACTGGGTCTACGACAACCGCGCGATCTACCTCACCGAGCTGACCAGGCTCGGCGCGGACGTCAAGCTCCTCGACCCGCACCGCGTCCTCGTCCAGGGCCCGACCCGCTGGCGCGCCGCCGAGATGATGTGCCCGCCCGCGCTGCGGCCCGCGGTGGTCATCCTCCTCGCGATGCTCGCCGCGCAGGGCACCTCCGTGCTGCGCAACGTCTACGTCATCAACCGCGGTTACGAGGACCTCGCCGAGCGCCTCAACTCGATCGGCGCGCAGATCGAGACCTTCCGCGACATCTGACGGCCGGCGTCGATCCCCTGACCGTCCGTCAGGGGATCGCCCCGTCGAGGCCGGACAGCAGCAGGGCCACGTCCAACCCGGTGTTCAGGTACTCCACGAACACCGGGTTGTTCAGTGCCCAGGGCGAACGCCGTTCCCGGACCAGTCCGATGGCCCGGTCGGTGTCGTGCCCGAGGAGCGCGAGGGCGCCCGCCACCACGAGGCCGGAGCGGTTGTAGCCGGAGTGGCAGCGCACGAGGGTCCGGCGGCCCCGGCGGACGGCCTGCGCGGTGAGCGCGACCGCGTCCTGGACGGCCCGGATCTGGGCGGCGGAGAGCACGTCGTCCGGCACCGCCCGGACGACGTGCTCCACGTGCGGGGCGGGCCCGTGTCCCGGCAGCGTGAACAAGCTGACGACGACGTCGAACTCGTATCCCACGATGGCGAGTTCGAGATCACCGCCGGGTGGGGTCCAGTAGTGCCCGCCCATCCAGAGCCCGGGCATGATCTCGTTCCAGGGGGCCGAGGGGCCCGGGGTGTCGCGCTCCTTCTGGCGGGTCCGCATGCGTGGTTCCGTGGTCCTTCCCGTTCGGCGGGCGGCGCTCGTCGATCAATGGGGACGGGGATCCGGCGAAGTGGGCGGACCTCTCCGCCACAGCGGCCCGGGGTGTCCAACGATGCTGCGGCGCACGCGAGTTCCCGAGCAGGCCGACCGGACATGCCAGCAGACTAGGCGAGTTCGCCCAAGGATCCGGCCGTCGTGGCCAGCCAGCGGACCGCGCCGGGGACGTCCGGCACGACCGGGACGCCGTCGGGCAGCGGCGGGCGCTCCACGACGACCACGGGCAGGCCGAGTTCGCGCGCGGCGGTGAGCTTGGGGGCGGTGGCCGCGCCGCCGCTGTCCTTGGTGACGAGGACGTCGATCCGGTGCTCGCGCAGCAGCGCGCGTTCGCCGTCCAGCGTGAACGGGCCCCGGTCCAGCAGGACTTCGAGCGAGGGCGGCAACGGCGGCTCGGGCGGGTCGACCGAGCGGGCCACGAAGTGCAGTCCGTCGAGGTGCGCGAAGGCGCCGATGCCCTGCCGCCCGGTGGTGAGGAACACCCGCCGCCCGAGGGCGGGCAAGGCCTCGGCCGCCGCGGCGAGCGAGGGGACGGGGTGCCAGCGGTCGCCGTCGGCCGGTGACCAGCCGGGCCGTCGCAGCGCCAGTAGCGGCACGCCGGTGGCGGCGGCCGCGAGGGCGGCGTTGCGGGACATGCCGGCGGCGAACGGGTGGGTGGCGTCCACCACGGCGGCCACGCGCTCGGCGCGCAGCCAGGCCGCCAGGCCGTCCGGACCGCCGAAGCCGCCGATCCTCACCTCCCCCACGGGGAGCCGGGGTTGAGCCACCCGGCCGGCCAGCGAACTGGTCACGCGCAGGTGCGGGTCCCCGGCGAGTACGGCGGCGAGGGACCGGCCCTCGGTCGTGCCGCCGAGGATCAGGACGTGGCGGACCACCGGGTCACGCCCCGCAGGGCTCGTGCGGGCGCTCGCGGTCCGCCGAGTAGAGGTGGCTGTCGCGGAACTGCTCGGCGGCGAGGGTCCGTCCGACGATGATCACCGCGGTGCGGACCACGCCGGCCGCCTTCACCTGCTCCGCGATGTCGGCGAGCGTGCCGCGCAGCACCAGTTCGTCCGGGCGGCTGGCCATCGCGACGACGGCGGCGGGGCATTCGGCGCCGTAGTGCGGAAGCAGCTGCTCGACGACGTCGTCTATGTAGCCGGCGGCCAGGTGCAGCACCAGCAGGGCGCCGCTGCGCCCGAGGGTCGCCAGGTCCTCGCCCTCCGGCATGGGCGTGGCGCGCTTGGCGATCCGGGTGAGGATGACGGTCTGGCCGACCGTCGGCACGGTCAGCTCCCGCTTCAGCGCGGCCGCCGCGGCCGCGAAGGCCGGCACGCCCGGGACCACCTCGTACGGGACGCCGGCCGCGTCGAGGCGGCGCATCTGCTCGGCGACCGCGGAGAAGACGGACGGGTCGCCGGAGTGCAGGCGGGCCACGTCCTGCCCGGCCTCGTGGGCGCGGACCAGCTCGGTGACGATCTGGTCGAGGTTGAGCTGGGCGGTGTCGATCAGCCGGGCATCGGCCGGGCACTCGTCGAGGAGCTCGCGCGGCACCAGGCTGCCGGCGTAGAGGCAGACCTCGGCGCGGGCGAGGATCCGCTGGCCGCGCAGGGTGATCAGGTCGGCGGCGCCCGGGCCGGCTCCGATGAAGTAGACGGTCACGAGGCGTCCTCCTGGGGGGTGTTGGGCTTGACGGCGGACCACTGGGTGACCGGCATGGCCTGCCGCCATCCGGTGAACCCGCCGACCGGGACGGCGTGGGCGACGGCGAGCTTGACGAGCTCGCCGCCGTGGCGCCGGTACCAGTCGGTGAGCAGCGCCTCGGATTCCAGTGTCACCGTGTTGGCGACCAGCCGGCCGCCGGGCGCCAGGGCGGCCCAGCAACTCTCCAGCAGGCCGGGCGCGGTGAGGCCGCCGCCGATGAACACGGCTTCGGGGGCGGGGAGTTCCGCGAGTGCGGCAGGAGCCCGGCCGGTGACGACGCGCAGCCGGGGGACGCCCAGCGCGGCGGCGTTGCGGGTGATGCGCCCGGCGCGGACGGGGTCGCGCTCGACGGTGACGGCCCGGCAGTCGCGGTGGGCGCGCAGCCACTCGATGGCGATCGAGCCGGAGCCGCCGCCGACGTCCCAGAGCAGCTCGCCGGGGGCGGGTGCGAGGGCGGCGAGGGTCGCGGCGCGGACGTGGCGCTTGGTGAGCTGGCCGTCGCTCTCGTACGCGGCGTCGGGCAGGCCGGGGACGAGGGAGGTGCGGGGGCCGGCGCCGAGGTCGACCGCGATGACGTTCAGCGGGTCGCCGGGCGGGTGCGGCCAGCCGTCCGCCGGGCCGTCGAGGTGCCGTTCGGCGGGGGAGCCGAGCTGTTCGAGCACCCGGAGGCGGGCGGCGCCGTAACCGCGGGCGGTGAGCAGCGCGGCGACGGCCGCCGGGGTGGCGGCGTCGGCGCTGAGCACGAGCAGGCGGCGGCCGGGATGGAGGGCCAGGGCGAGGGTGTCCAGCGGGCGGCCGACGAGGCTGACCACCTCGGTGGCCTCCAGGGGCCAGCCGAGGCGGGCGCACGCGTGGGAGACGGAGGAGGGGTGGGGCAGGACGCGGAGCCGTTCGGCGCCGACCGTCTCGGCGAGGGTGCGGCCGATGCCGTAGAACATCGGGTCGCCGCTGGCGAGGACGGCGATGCGGCGGCCGGTGTGGGCGGCGAGCAGCCCGGGGACGGCGGGGCGCAGCGGGGACGGCCAGGGGACGCGGTCGGCGGGCACCTCGTCGTGGGGGAGGAGGTCCAGCTGCCGGGGGCCGCCGATGACGACCTCGGCCGCGTGGAGGGCGGCGCGGGAGGTGGCGGCGAGGCCGGGCCAGCCGTCGGCCCCGATCCCGACGACGGTGATCGGGGGTGGCAGCTCGGGCACCGGGTGGCTCCTCGTCGTTCGGTGGGCCGTGAGGCGGGAGGGGGAAACGGACGTAGCCGGGGCAGCCTACCTGGCGGTTTGGCGGAGGATCAGGGCGGGCGACGGGTGACGGCGGACGGGGGACGACTTTCAGCGAACAGATAACAGATTTCGAAATCTGTTATCTGTCATCTGTTCGCTGAAAGTTGTTCGCGGCGCCCGAGCCCCCCCGCCCCGAATCAGCCGCCCCTCGCCCCGTCACCGCTCCGCCCAGTCCCCCGAGGCGATCAGCGCCGGCCGCGCCCGCAGTTCCGCCGCCGCCGTCGGCCCGGCCAAGTACACCCACGCCTCTCGCGTCTCGCCCGACGCCGTCCGCACCGTCCGCCGCTGCCGTACGTACAGTCCCGCCCCGTCGGCCCGGCACTCCTCCAGCCGGTCCAGGTCCGCGAGCGCGCCCGCGTACGCGCCCGGGCGGACGGTGACGAGCTCACCCACGATCCGGCGCCCGGGTGTCGGGTCCGGCACCGCCCACGGGAACCCGGGACCGTCGTGGAGGGCGGCGCCCTCCAGGACCGCCGGCCGGATGTCGGCGCAGCGGCCCGCCAGGTGTACGGCGTGGTTGTGGCCGTCGCTGCGCAGGGTGCCGTAGACGAAGAACGGAAGCGACTCGTCGGACGGGCGCTGATCAGACACGGGTTCGACCTCTCGTCCGGGGGCGCCCACCGTACGTCCTCGTGCCCGACTGGTGATACCCACTGGCGTGCGGGCCCGCCGATGCGGTGTCATATCGGATGTTCTGCCAGCACCGTCCAAGGGGGACACCCGTGACAGCGCCCGCCTCCTCCCCATCGCCCGAAGCCTCCGCCGAGGACACCGACGGCGAAGCCTCTCCAGGCCCGGCCTCACCGGCGCCGGTCGCCGCCCCGGACTCGGCCGCCCCGGACTCGGCCTCCACGGGCTCCGCCTCGACGGGCTCCGCCGCCCCGGGCCCCGCCTCCCCGGGCCCCGCCTCCCCGGATCCCGCTGCCCCTCCCCGCCTGGCCCGGCTCAGTGGTGCGGTGTGGCTGGCGCTCGGCGTCGTCTACGTCGTCTGGGGCTCCACCTACCTGGCGATCCGGATCTCGGTCGAGACGATGCCGTCCTTCCTCTCCGCCGCCGCCCGGTTCCTGACCGCGGGCCTGCTGCTCGCCGGGTTCCTGCTGGTCCGGAGCGGCCCGGCCGGCCTGCGGGTGAGTGCGCGCCGGCTGGCCTCCTCGGCGCTGGTGGGCGTGCTCCTGCTGACCGGCGGCAACGGCCTCGTCGTGCTGGGCGAGCGCTCGGTCCCGTCCGGTCTGGCCGCCCTGCTGGTCGCGGCCGTCCCGCTCTGGATGGTGCTGCTGACGGCGTCCGGCGGCGAGCGGCCCCGGCCCGCCGAGCTGGCCGGCGTGCTGCTCGGCCTCGTCGGTCTCGGGGTGCTGTCCGCCCCCGCGTTCGGCGGGGACATCGCGCCGCTCGGCGTGATCGTGATCATCTGCGCCACGCTGACCTGGGCGGGCGGTTCGTTCGTCAGCAAGCGCCTGCCGATGCCGGGCAACGTGCTCGCCGCGAGCGCCTACCAGATGCTGGCGGGCGGCCTCGGCGACCTGCTGGTCGGCCTCGTGCGCGGCGAGGCGCACGGGCTGGACGTCGCCGCGGTCTCCGGCCGGTCCTGGTTCGCGCTCGCGTACCTGGTGCTGTTCGGTTCGCTGCTCGCCTTCACCGCGTACGCGTGGCTGCTGCGGAACGCGCCGCTGACGCTGGTCTCGACGTACGCCTACGTGAACCCGGTCGTCGCCGTGCTCCTCGGCTGGCTGATCCTGTCCGAGCCGCTGACGGGCCCGACCCTCGCGGGCGGGGCGATCGTGGTGGCGGGCGTGTGCCTGGTGGTGAGCGCCAGTCGGAAGCCCGCTCGTCAGTGAGGACGACGTCGCCGGTCCGAGTCGACGACAAGGCGCGGCGCTGCCCGAGGCGTTGGGCTCCGACGGCCTGACGGGGTGCTGGTCGACACCCTCGTCGAGCGGACCGTTTCGGAGGCCTGACGGGCCGAACGCGACGTCCCGGCGGGGGAGTCGGGGTCAGAGCGCGTGCGGCGGGGTGCCCGTCCACCAGTTGCCGGGGGCCTCGGGGTCGCGGCTGGTCCAGAACTCGATGATGGCGGTGGTGAACTCCTCGGCGGAGAGCGTGCCGTCGCCGTCGCGGTCGAGCCGTCGGAAGGCCTCGTCGGCGTCGTCGCGCGAGAGGCCGACGAAGTGGCCGCGCTGGAAGACGAAGAACTCGCCCGCGTCGACCGTGCCGCTGCGGTCGGCGTCGGCCACGGCGAGGAAGGCCTCGGCGAGCGCCCCGAGGCTGGTGCGGGCGGCCTCCGGGTCGTCGGCCAGGGCGCCCGTCGAGCGGACGAACTGCTCCCTGGTGATCGACTCGGTGTCGGCCGGGAGGTGGGCGAGGTGGAGGTCGTGCCAGATCGTCAGGTAGGCGCGGACGATGACCGCCTCCGCCTCCGAACCCTCCTGGTGGCCGAGCGAACGGGCGACCGAGTGGCCCATGAGGACGTGGTCCCGCTCGGTGATCAGCCCGTCGCCGTCGGCGTCGAGGTACCGGAACCCGTGATTGATCTTCGCGATGAGCAGATCGTCGGACATGTGTCCCCTCGGTTGGCGATCCCTGCCGGTGGAGTCCGCTTGATGGACCCCGGTTGACGGACCCGGTTGATGACGTCTGCCGGGCGTGCCGCAGATCTTGCCGGAGCATGACGCCAGCACGCCAGCGCTTCCGGCCACGGCGACGCAGTCGAACGGTGGCCCGACCGCTCCACAGCGCCGACCGCGCGCCGTCACCGACCCGCGCGCACTTCCCCGGCTCATTCGCACGACGACAGCGCATTCGCACGACGACTGCTCACACGCACCACGACAGCCCGTCCGCACGCCCCCGGCTCACTCGCACGACCACGACGACGGCCACGTGCGCCCCAGCAGCACCATCCCGATCCCGCACAGCACCGCGACCACCGCGAGCGACCACAGCGCGGCCCGGGCCCGCCGGGAGTACCGCCACCAGCCGGCCACCCACGAAAGCGCCGCCGCGACGGCCCCGAGGAGCCCCAGCCCGACCGCCCCGAGCGCCGGGACCAGCCAGGGCGGCCCGTCACCCTGGCAGGGCAGGTCCCGCTGGAACAGCTGCCAGCTCCCCGCCGCCCCGCCCGCGAGCGCCATCGCGGCCAGGCACACCCCCACCTGCGGCCACCGCACTGCGGGTCGTCCGCCCATCGATGCCCCCGTCCGCCCAGAGCCTGCTCCCGCACGGGTCCGCGCCCAACGGGGTCGGTGAACTCTCCCAGGGCGGACGGACCACGGGCGTCAGCCCCCGGACGGAGGCCTCGCAGCCGCATCCGGCCCGAACGGCGGGGGCGCGAGGACGCCGAAAGGCGCCCGCTCAGTCCTGGTGGCCGGCCGAGACGTACGCGTCGGGGAGGAGGTCGCGAACCCGGACGGCCCGCAGGGCCGGCCCGCGGCCGACGAGCACCTCGATGCCGGGGAAGTAGTCGAGCAGCACCTGGCGGCACCGGCCGCAGGGCGGGATGACGCCCCGCCCCTCGTCGCCGACCGCGACGATCGCGGTGAGGTCGTACGCGCCCTGGCCGGCCGCCGAGCCGATGAGGGCCAGCTCGGCGCAGGGCCCGCCGGTGAAGTGGTAAGCGTTCAGGGCCGTGACGATCCGCCCGTCGGCGTTGCGGGCGGCCGCGGCGACGGTGTGGTTGTCCGCGCGGGCGAAGCGGCGGGCGACGTCCTCGGCGGCGTCGACGAGCTCCCGGTGCGCGGCGGACAACGAGGACGGGGACGAAGACAGGGACGGGGGCTCGGCGGCGGACATATTGGGTGGGTCTCCCGGGTCGTTCGTGACAGGCTTCGAGCATGGACCGCAGCCCCCTGTCCGTGCCAACGCTCTCCGCCGGCCCGTTCGACCTGCGCCCGTGGCGGCTCAGCGACGCCGACGTACTCCGCGAGGCCGCCGCGGACCCGTACATCCCGCTGGTGACGACCGTCCCGGCCCGCTACGACGCGGACGCCGCGCGGGCCTTCGTCGAGCGGCAGTGGGCCAAGGCGGCGGCCGGCGGTGCCTACCCGTTCGCCGTCGCGCGCCGCGTCGACGAGCGGGCCGTCGGCTTCGTCGGGCTGTTCCCGCAGGGCGACGGCCGGGCCACGATCGGCTACTGGACGGCGGCCTCGGCCCGCGGCCTGGGCGTGGCCGGCCACGCCCTGCGCACGGTCGCGGACTGGGCGCTGCGCGAGGCCGGGCTGGCCCGGCTGGAGCTGCACATCGAGCCGTGGAACACCGGCTCGCTGCGGGCGGCCGAGCGGGCCGGCTTCCGGCGCGAGGGCCTGCTCCGCGCCCACCGGACGATCGCCGGCGAGCGCCGCGACATGGAGCTGTACGCCCTCCTCGCGGCCGACCTGGAGCTTCAGCCGCCCACGGCGGCCCCTCCGGACGCCGTACGCGTACCCGCAACGGACGCCGTGCGCGCATCCGCCCCGGACGCCGCACGCGCGTTCGTCCCGGGCACGGCGGCCAGCAGCTCGCGCGTGTAGTCCGTGTGCGGCGCGGCGAACAGCCGGTCGCGGTCGGCGGACTCGACCAGCCGTCCCCGGTGCATCACGGCGACCCGGTCGCAGAGGTGCCGGACGACGGCGAGGTCGTGCGAGACGAACAGGAAGGCGACGCCGAGCCGTTCGCGCAGCTCCATCAGCAGGTTGAGCACCTGTGCCTGGACGGACACGTCGAGCGCGGAGACCGGTTCGTCCGCGATGATCAGCCGCGGCTGCGGGGCGAGCGCCCGCGCGATGCCGATCCGCTGGCGCTGCCCGCCGGAGAACTCGTGCGGGTAGCGGTCGAGGTGGTCGCCGGACAGGCCGACCTGTTCGAGCAGTTCGGCGGAGCGTTCGCGCCGCCCGGCGGCCGTGAGCGCGGTGTGCAGGCGCAGCGGGGTGTCGAGGGTCCGGGCGACGGTGCGGCGCGGGTTGAGCGAGGCGTACGGGTCCTGGAAGACGAGCTGGACCTCGCGGCTGAGCCGGCGCCGCAGCGCGTGGTCGGGCCGGGCGGCGCCGGAGTCGTCGTGGATCACCCGGCCGTCGTAGGCGACGCGTCCGCCGGTGGGTCGCTGGAGCCCGGCGAGGACGCGCGAGGTGGTGGACTTGCCGGAGCCGGACTCGCCGACGAGGCCGACGGTCTCCCCGGGGGCGATGCGCAGCCCGACGCCGTCGACGGCCTTGACGGTCTCGGTGCGCCCACCGGGGAAGCGGCGGCGTCCGGGGAAGTGGACGGCGAGGTCGTCCACTTCGACGAGCCAGCGCGCCGGATCGCGCAGCCGGTCCGTCACCCGCGCCCCGAACGTCCTGGTAGGTGACGGATCGTCAACAGTCGGAAGTGGTGAGCCTGGTACGGAGTCCAGCGTGAGCGCCGCTCCCACCAGTGCGCGGGTGTAGGGCTCTTGTGGATCGGCCAGCAGTCGGGCGGTGGGTGCGGACTCGACCGGGAGGCCCCCGCGCAGGACGAGGGTGCGGTCCGTCGTCCCGGCGACGACGCCGAGGTCGTGGCTGACCAGGAGCACGGCCGTGCCGTGCTCGCGCTGCAAGTCGCCCAGGAGGTCGAGCACTTGCTGTTGGACGCGGGCGTCGAGGGCGGTGGTCGGCTCGTCGGCGATGAGCACCTCGGGGTCGTTCATCAGCGCCATGGCGATCATCACCCGCTGGCGCATGCCGCCCGAGAACCGGTGCGGGTGGTCGCGGGCCCGGCCGGCCGGGATGCCGACCCGGTCGAGCATCGCGACCGCCCGTCGCCGGGCCTCGGCGCGACCGGTGCCGGGGTGGTGCAGCCGGTACATCTCGGCGAGTTGGGCGCCGACGCCGTGGAACGGGCTCAGTGAGGTGAGCGCGTCCTGGAAGACCAGCGCGATCCGGCCGCCGCGCACCCCGCGCAGGACCGACTCGTCGGCGCCCACCAACTCCCGGCCGTCCAGCCGGATCGAGCCGGTGACGGTGGTGGTCCGCGGATCGTGCAGGCCGAGCACGGCGAGCCCGGTCGCGGACTTGCCGGAGCCCGACTCGCCGACCAGGCCGAGGACTTCACCCCGGGCGAGGTCGAACGAGAGCCCCCGGACTGCGGCGACCGGCGGGCCGCCGCGCGGATCGGCGAAGGTGACGGACAGGTCGCGGACGCTCAGCACGGGTTCCGTGGACGACACATTGACTCCGGACGACATTGAACAACAACTCCCTTCGGACGGCGGACGGCGGACGGCGGACGGCAGACGGTGGGCAGCGGGCGGGCCTCAAGCCAGCCGGACGCGCGGATCGAGCCAGGCCACCACCACGTCGGCCAGCGCGACGAACAGGACGACGAAGCACGCGGCGAGCAGGACCGCCCCGACGACGGCGGGCAGGTCCTGCCCCTCCACCGCCTCCGCCGCGAACCGCCCGACGCCGTTGAGCCCGAACACCGTCTCGGTGATGACCGCCCCGCCAAGCAGCGCCCCGGTCTCCAGCCCGAGCAACTGCACGAGCGGTCCGGCCGCGCCGCGCGACGTGTACTTGAGGTGGGCGCGCAGCCGGCCGAGGCCCTTGGCGCGCGCGGTGCGGACGTACTCCTCGCCCATCGTCTCCAGCAGCTGCGAGCGCGAGAGCCGGGCGAAGACGGCCGAGTTGACGAAGCCGAGGACGAGCCAGGGCAGCAGCATCCCGCCCGCCCAGGCGGCGGGGTCGGTGGCCGGCGGGGTGTACGACGGCAGCGGGAGCAGGCCGGTCGAGTAGACGAGCGCCCACTGCGCCACGTACCCGAGGAAGTAGATCTGCACGCTGGCGCCGACGAGCGTGAACCCGGAGAGCAGCCGGTCCGTGCGCGTCCCGTGCCGCAGCGCGGAGACGAACCCGGTGCCGAGCCCGAGCACCACGAGCACGGCGAGCGCGCCGGCGGTGAGCGAGAGGGTGACGGGCAGGTGGTCGGCGAGGGCCTCGGTGACGGGCTGGTGCAGCCGGTAGGAGTAGCCGAGGCAGGGCGCGGAGCAGCGGATGACCGAGCCGTCGACGTCGCCGACGTCCCGCCCGGCGACGATCCCGGTC
The DNA here is from genome assembly GCF_042887525.1 of Kitasatospora sp. NPDC057936. Classification (NCBI taxonomy): domain Bacteria; kingdom Bacillati; phylum Actinomycetota; class Actinomycetes; order Kitasatosporales; family Streptomycetaceae; genus Kitasatospora; species Kitasatospora sp. NPDC057936. The sequence continues at coordinate 88,129 of NZ_JBHVPD010000008.1, read as the reverse complement.
AGGTAGTCGGTGTACTGGGTGAGCAGCGGCCGGTCCAGGCCCATGCTCGCGCGGACCGCCGCCACCTGGGCGCCGTCGCAGCGCGGTCCGCAGGCGGCGCGGGCCGGGTCGGCGGGTGCGGCGTAGAACAGGGCGAAGGCGGCGGCGGAGACCGCGGCGAGCACGGCGAGGGCCTGGAGGGCCCGCCGCAGGGCGAAGGAGAACATCGTCGGAACCTTGAAACCTCGAAGTGAGCCTCGAACTGCCGGCCCGGCCCGATCTGTCCGAATCAAACCGAACCGAACCAAACCGGACCGGACTGAACAAGGCCGAACCGAACCGGACCGGACCGGGCCTGGCCGGATCAGGACTTCAGGTACAGCCAGGCGAGCCCGACCGTCCCGTAGATCGGGTGGATGAACGCCCCGCCGACGTTGCCGCCGCGCAGCTGGTTGGCGGTCGGGTAGGCGAACGGCAGCACCGGCACGTCCTTCATGACGGTCTGCTCCAGCGCGTACAGCTCCTTCGCCTTGGCGCGCGGCTCGCCGATCCCGTTGATCCGGTCGATCTCCTTGTCGACCGCCGGGTTGCGGTAGCGCGCGCTGTTGAGGTCGTTGCCGGCGCGGCCGTCGAAGGCGAAGGGGACGAGCGTGGACGGGGTCGGCCAGTCGACGGACGAGGTCTCCTCGTACAGGTCGTACGGGGAGTCGGCGCGGTGCACCTCGTCGAGGAAGGCCTTGGGGTCGATCGGCTTGGGCACGACGGTGATCCCGGCCCTGGCGAAGCCGTCGACGAGCACCTGCGCGACGCGCTGGCCGTCCGGCGTGTTCTTGTAGCCGTAGGTGAGGCTCGCGGGCGGCTGCTTGGCCTTGGCGAGTTGGGCCTTGGCGGCGTCCGGGTCGCCCTCGGGCCGGGCCGGGTAGAGGTCGTACTTCTGCCAGTCGATCAGGGCGGGCGAGCTGAGCGTGGTGGCGAGTTCGCCGATGCGGGAGCCGCCCTGGACCTGGCGGGCCTGCTGGCGCGGGTAGGCGAGGTGCAGGGCCTTGCGGACCTCGACGTCCGGCACGCGCTCGTTGTTGATCACGAGCTGGGTGACGAAGGCGCCCTGACGGCCGGAGACGACGAGGTCCTTGGCCTCGGGGTCGGTGTCGGCGGTCCGGTACAGCTCGGGGGAGAGCTCGTCGGAGGCGGTGGTGGCGTCGGCGCCGCCGTCGCGGCCGGAGAGGATCTCCTGGTTGATGTTGAGCGCCTCCTTGCCGTAGGTGAAGACGAACCGGTCCGGGTACTGGCTGCGGACGGGGTCGGTCTCGGCCTTCCAGTACGGGTTGCGCTCCAGCACCATGCGGGTGTTCTGGACGTGTTCGGCGATCCGGTAGGGGCCGGTGGCGAACGGCAGCCGGTCGTAGTCGGTGCCGGTGTCCTTGTCGCGGCGCACCGGCGCGGACGAGGACTGCGCGGCCATGTACGGCACGTCGGCCTGCGGCTGCGGGAAGTGGAAGACGACGGTGCGCTCGTCGGGCGTCTCGATGGCGGCGAGGTCGCCGTCCTGGGGGCCGGCGTACTTCTTGCGCGCGTCCTCGTAGCTCGCCTCGCCGGTGAGCCACTGGGGCCAGTACGGCGGGCCGACCTCGTAGCCCTTGCCGAAGGTGCGCTCGATGCCGTACTTGACGTCCTGGGCGGTGATCGGCTTGCTGTCCTCCCAGGCGACGCCGTCCTTGAGGCGGTAGGTCCAGGTGCGGCCGCCGTCGGCGGAGGTGCCGGTGTCGGTGGCGAGGTCGCCGACCAGCTTGGCCTTTCCGTCGACGACCTGATACTGCGTCAGTTGACGCCCCCAGAGCAGCGAGGCGTTGTACGCGGCGCCCGCGTACACCTTCTGCGGGTCGAGGTGGCGGAACTCGACGCTGTTGTACACGTTGACCGTCCCGCCCTTGCGGGCGCCGGGCACGGCCGGGGCGGGGCCGGCGCTCTCCTGCTCGCCGCCGAGCGCGGCGGTCAGCGGGGAGGTCTCCTTGGGGGCGGCCGGGTTCGCGGTGGAACCCGCGCCCGCGCCGGCCGAGCAGGAGGTCGCGAGGAGGGCGGTGGCGACGACGGCGAGGGACGGACCGGTCCTGCGGGTCCAGCGCATGGCGAATCTCTCCTTGCCCCGACATGCGGGGTCATCAGACGAACGAACGGGGAAAACGGGGGGAGGTCCAGGCGGCGAATCGCCGGATCAGCGCGGGCCCGACCGCGGGTCCAGGGAGTCCCGGACGGCGTCGCCGAGCAGGTTGAAGGCGAGGACGAAGAGCAGCAGTGCCACGCCGGGGAAGACCATGTACGTCGGGTCGGCCCGGAACACCTCGGCGCCGCGGGCGATCATCCGGCCCCAGTCCGGGACGGGCTCGGTGATCCCGACCCCGAGGAACGACAGCACCGCCTCCGAGGCGACGATCGCCGGCACCGCCATCGTCACGTGCACCAGCAGTTGCGAGCGGACGTTCGGCAGCAATTCCCGGACGACGACGTGGAAACCGCTCGCCCCCTGGGCGCGGGCGGATTGCACGAAATCCCGTTCCCGTAGCGAGCGCACGGTGGCCCGGAGGGAAAGCGCGAGCGGAATCCAGCCGAACGCGGCGAATACCAGGATCAGCACCAGGAACTGCATCCATTCCGGTTCCGCGGCGCCCGGATCGACCAGTCTCGACTGGATGACCGGGCTGAGCGCGAGCAGCAGGAGCAGGGTCGGAAAGGCGAGCAGCACGTTCGCGAGGAAACCGAACAGGCGGTCCGCGATTCCGCCGAGGTAGCCGACCGCGACACCGGCCAGCACGCCGAGCGCGGTCGTCACGGCGGCGGACGCGAAGGCGATCAGCAGCGAGGTGCGGATGCCGTACAGCAGCTGGGTGAACACGTCCCGGCCGAGGCCCGGCTCCAGGCCGAACCAGAAGTCTCCGGAGATGCCGCCGTTCGCCAGCACGGGCAGTCCGCCGTCGCTGAGCAGGCCCGGAGCGTTCTGGCCGTAGTGCTCGGTCGGGTTCTTCCCGTACAGGGCGGCGATCAGCGGGGCGGCGAGGGCGAGGAGCAGGAACAGCAGGACGACGGCGAGGGCGGTGGCGCCGACCCGGTCGCGCAGGATCCGGCGGACCGCATCGTCCGGGGCCGGCCGGACGGCGGAATCAGGTGCCGGGACTGTTTCGACGATGGCCATGCGAGGCGTACTCCCGAATTCTCCGCCGCCCTTTGGGGTGAGGGTGCGATGACGTGCATTTCCGAGCCGCCTCCGGGGGTTTCCCGGCGGCCGGCGCAATGCCATCAGATCGGATGCGATGGACCTCGGGCAAATCACTTCGAGCCGATGTGTTGCGCATTGTTTCGGCCGGTGCGACGGCTTCACGGCGCCGCAACACGCTCGTCGCAGGAGAACGGGCAAAAGCCCCCAAAGCATCCTCCCCGTCCCGCATTCTGAGATCTGCGCCACACCCCTGCGGGTATTGGTACGATCCGGGTGGGCCGCGACTGGCGCGTAGGGATGGAATCAACCATCGGGAAGCGGCCCCGTGCCCTGTCACGTGCAGTTGCCGAGCGCCTGGGCCGTCCGCATCCCCACCAGGAGACCGCCATGGCCGCCCAGCCCCAGCCCGAGCTTCAGCCCGAGTCCCGGCACCAGCCCGAGCCCCAGCCCCTTCCGCAGCCCCACACCGCCGCCGACGCCGCCGCGAACACCGCCTTCCGCAGCGCCCTCGACGTCGTCGCGGGCGTCGAACCGCGCATCGCCGCCGCCATCGGCCGGGAGATCGAGGACCAGCGCGCCTCCCTCAAGCTGATCGCCAGCGAGAACTACGCCTCCCCGGCCGTCCTGCTCGCCATGGGCAACTGGCTCAGCGACAAGTACGCCGAGGGCACCGCCGGGCGCCGCTTCTACGCCGGCTGCCGCAACGTCGACACCGTCGAGACCGTCGCCGCCGAGCACGCCCGCGCCCTGTTCGGCGCCGACCACGCCTACGTCCAGCCGCACTCCGGCATCGACGCCAACCTGACCGCCTTCTGGGCCGTCCTCTCCCAGCGCGTCGAGAGCCCGGCCCTGGAGCGCGCCGAGGTGCGCAACGTCAACGACCTCACCGAGCAGGACTGGGCGCGGCTGCGCCACGAGCTCGGCAACCAGCGGATGCTCGGCATGTCCCTGGACACCGGCGGCCACCTCACCCACGGCTTCCGGCCCAACATCTCGGGCAAGATGTTCGAGCAGCGCAGCTACGGCACCGACCCGGCGACCGGCCTGATCGACTACGACGCGCTGCGCGAGACGGCCCGCGAGTTCCGCCCGCTCATCATGGTGGCCGGGTACTCCGCCTACCCGCGGCGCGTGGACTTCCGCCGGATGCGCGAGATCGCGGACGAGGTCGGCGCGACGCTCATGGTCGACATGGCACACTTCGCGGGCCTCGTCGCGGGCAAGGTGTTCACCGGCGACTTCGACCCGGTGCCGCACGCCCACATCGTCACCACGACCACCCACAAGTCGCTGCGCGGCCCGCGCGGCGGCATGGTGCTGTCCACCGCCGAGCTCGCCGAACACGTCGACCGCGGCTGCCCGCTGGTCCTCGGCGGCCCGCTCTCGCACGTCATGGCCGCCAAGGCGGTCGCGTTCGCCGAGGCCCGCCGCCCCGAGTTCCGGGCCTACGCCCAGGCCGTCGTCGACAACGCGCAGGCGCTCGCCGAGGGCCTGCTGCGCCGCGGCGGCACGCTCGTCACCGGCGGCACGGACAACCACCTGGTCCTCGCCGACGTCTCCGGCCACGGCCTGACCGGCCGCCAGGCCGAGGCGGCGCTCCTGGACGCGGGCGTCGTCACCAACCGCAACTCCGTCCCGCAGGACCCGAACGGCGCCTGGTACACCTCCGGCGTCCGCCTCGGCACCCCCGCGCTCACCACCCGCGGCCTCGGCGCCGCCGAGATGGACGAGATCGCGGGCCTCATCGACACCGTGCTGCGCGCCACGACCCCCACCACGACCGCGAACGGCGCCCCGTCGAAGGCCCAGTACGTCCTGGACGCCGCCGTCCGCGACGGCATCGCCAAGCGCGCCGCCGACCTGCTCGCGCCCTTCCCGCTCTACCCGGGCGTCGACCTGGTCTGACCGCCGAAGTCCCTGGGGGTGGGACGCGTTGACGCGTCCCACCCCCAAGTACGACGGCTCGCGCCGAGGTCAGTACTGCAGCGACTTGTACTGCAGGAACTCCTCCAGGCCGTGGCGGCCGAGCTCGCGGCCGAGGCCCGAGCTCTTGTAACCGCCGAACGGGGCCAGGGGGTTGAAGCGGCCGCCGTTGAGGTCGACCTGGCCGGCGTCGAGGCGGCGGGCGAAGGCGGCGGCGGTGTCGGTGTCGGCCGCCCAGACGCCGCCGGCCAGGCCGTACTCGGTGCCGTTGGCGAGCTCGGCGGCGTGGTCCTCGTCGCGATAGGGGAGGACCACCAGCACCGGGCCGAAGACCTCCTCCTGAGCCACCGTCATGTCCGGTGTGACGTCGGCGAGTACGGTCGGGCGGACGTAGAAGCCGACGGGAAGGTCGGCGATCGGCTCGGGACCCCCGGCGACCACCCGGGCGCCCTCGGTGATCGCTCCCTCCAGGTAACTGCGCACCCGCGCCTGCTGCTTGGCGTTGACCACCGGACCGATCCGGGTCCGCGCATCGGCCGGATCGCCGGGGACGTACTTCTCGGCGGCCTTCGCCGCTATGGAGACGGCCTCCTCGTAGTGGTCCCGGTGCACCAGCAGCCTCGTCCACGCGCTGCACGTCTGGCCCGAGTTGGCGAACACGTTGGCCACGTTGACGTTGACCGCGCGGGTCAGGTCGGCGCCGGGCAGCACCACGTTGGCGGACTTGCCGCCCAGTTCCAGGGCGACCCGCTTCAGGCCGCGCCCGGCCGTCTCGGCGACCGCGCGGCCGACGGCGGTCGACCCGGTGAACGACACGACGTCCACGTCCCGGTGGGCGGCGAGCGCCGCACCGGCCACCGCACCGGTGCCGGTCACCAGGTTGAACACGCCCGCGGGGAAGCCCGCTTCGTGGACCAGCCGGGCGAACAGCCGTGCCACCAGTGGCGTGTCCTCGGCCGGCTTGAGGACCACCGGGCAGCCGGCCGCCAGCGCCGGGACGACCTTGGCCACGATCTGGTGCAGCGGGTAGTTCCACGGTGTGATCGCCGCGACCACGCCGGCCGGCTCGGCCAGCACCAGCGAGTTGCCGATCCGCTCCTCGAAGGGGTGCTCGGCGAGCAGCGCCAGGTAGGAGGACGCGACGGTCAGCGGCAGTCCGGCGTGGACGGCGGCCGCGAAGCCCACCGGGGCGCCCAGTTCGGCGACCACCGTCGCGGTGATCTCGTCCTGCGCCCCGGCGATGCCGTCCCGGAGCCGGGTGAGCAGTGCGAGCCGCTCCTCACGGGTGGTGGCGCCCCAGGCCCGCGCCGCCCGGCGGGCCGCGCCCACCGCGGCGTCCACGTCGGCCGCGCCGCCGGCCGGCACGGTGGCGATCACCCGTTCGGTCGCGGGGTTCAGCACCTCGATCAACCCGATGTCCCCGGAGGGGCGCCAGGCGCCGTCGACGTACTGGTCCGCGTGGTCCCCGAACCACCGGCCGCCCTGCTCGTCCCCGCCCGACCCGTCGTTCCGCGCGTCCTGCTCCGCGTCGTGCTGCACCGATGGTCCTCTCGTCCGCCTGGCCTTCCGACCGCGCTCCACCGCGTTTGACCGCGCTCAACCCAGCGCTGGTCCAAAGGCCCAGTCAAGGCGGCCGGGGCGGCCGCGCGCAAGAGCCAATCCGCTCCGGCGGACCCGACGGTCAGCGCGGCGCGAACCGCGAGGTGTACTCGGCGAACGGCTCGATCCCCACGTCGGCCCGCCGCTCGTCCAGCCGCTCCGGGTCCTCGCAGGGCCACGGCACCGGGCGGCCGTCCGTGACCGCGCCGATCTGCGTGCCGTACCGCTGCTCGTGCCCCTCGTTGACGGCGAGCCGGTCCTGAAGGAACGCCAGGTCGCGCGCGCTCGCGGCGCCGTCCGCGACGGCCACGGCCATCAGCTCCACGGCCCGGCGCTGGACGTCCAGTTGGCGGTCGGCGTGCTGGGCGACCAGCCAGGCGGCCTTCGCCGCGTCGGCTCCGACCAGTGCCTCGGTGGGCCAGCCGTGCTCGGCCATGATCGCGGCCAGCCGGTCCCCGTGCCCGGTGGTGAGCCGCCGCCAGGCGGCCTGCTCGGCGAGGTCGGTGCTGTTGGCGAGCCGCACGGCGGCGGCGTCCTCGGTCATCATCGCCGTCAATTCCCCGGCCAGCGCGGTGAGATCTCGCTCGGTCTTCGTCATGTCGCTCCGTTCCCCATTCCCGGCCCACCGCAGTGGGGGCCGACGGTGTCCCACCGTAGGCGGCCGAAAAGCAACGAAGATCATTCCAAGGAATGGTGACTCTGTGGAGCGGAGAGGGCACAATGGATGTACGTGATCGGTGCGGCCGTGCCCACTCCCGGCCCGATGCGACGGTCCACAAATTCTGCGTCCGAAAGGCTCCTCAATCGCGCGGACGGCGCTGTAGATTGCAGCGAACTCAGCGGTGGGGGGCTACGGTTGGCGGCGGGTGCAAGACGTGTGCACACCGTCGGCACGTCGTGCGCCCCCGCGGTGGGCGGGAGGGCGCCACCGCTCTGAGGTCTGGCTCGAATCCGCAGGTCATCCGTACCGCAAAAGGAGCTTCCCCGTGACCGACGCCGCGTTCACCGACGAGCAGCCCCGGCCCGCCGAGCCGGCCTCGCTGGACGACGTGCCGGGGTGGTTCTGGGACCACGACCGGCATTCCTTCGAGTGGTTCCTGGGGCGCCAGGAGAAGGCCGGCGTCACGGGCGACCTGCTGGAAATGGGCGCATACCTGGGGCGCAGCGCCATCGTCATCGGGGAGCACCTCCAGCCCGGCGAGTCATTCACCGTCTGTGACCTCTTCGACTCGGACGCGCCGGACGACGAGAATGCCGCTGAAATGAACATGTCCTACCGCAAGACGCTGAGCCGAACGGCCTTCGAGTCGAACTACCTGTCGTTCCACGGCGAGCTGCCGGAGATCATCCAGGCGCCGACCTCGACGCTGGCGGGCGGACGGATAGCGGCGGGCGCGTTCCGGTTCATCCACATCGACGCCTCGCACCTGTACGAGCACGTGGTCGGCGACCTCCAGGTGGCCCGCGTCGCGCTGCAGGACCAGGGCGTCGTGGTGCTCGACGACTACCGCTCCCAGCACACCCCGGGTGTCGCCGCCGCCACCTGGGAGGCCGTGTTCAACCACGGGCTCAAGCCGGTCCTGCTCACCGAGTGCAAGTTCTACGGCACCTGGGGGGACCCGGAGCCCTTCCAGCGGGACCTGCTCGACCGGGTGGACCTCGCCGAGGGCTGTGAGCTGAGCGCCGAGACCCTCAACGGCCGGCAGATGCTGCGCATGACCGGTACCTCGGAGGGCATCGAGCCGTTCCGGCCGTCCCGCCACCACAAGCGGCTCGTCGCGCTGAACGCCCGCCACCAGGCCGACCAGGCCGCCGACGACTCCCGTCGGGCGCTCCTGGAGTCGCAGGAGGAGGCCGCCCGCGACCTCGCCGCCCGCCGTGCCCGGGCCGCCGAGCAGCGCCGCCCGGTCAACGTCGCCAAGCGCGCCGCCCGCGACCTGCTCCCCCCGGTGGTCACCTCGGCGATCCGCCGCGCCCGCCGGGGCTGAGGGCGGGCGGCGGCTGTCAGCTGACAAGTAACAGATAACAGATAACAGATTTCAGCGAACAGATTTTGAAATCTGTTCGCTGAAATCCGTCCGCCGTCCGCCCTCCCCCCGCTCGCCCGCCCCCGGAACGCGCGAGTGCCGGCCGAGCCAAGCTCGACCGGCACTCCCGTGTTCGGCTCCCAGCCTCAGGCCGTCACGCCCGCGACGGCTCCGGCGACGCCGACTCCGACGCCGACTCCGGCCCCGGGCCCGACGCGGCGTCCTGCGCGCCGGACGCGCCCTCGGCCTCGCTCAGCTCGCGGCGGACCTCCGCCAGGGACGGGTTCGCCCAGGCGCTCGCGACGCCCCAGCGGTAGAACGCGAGACCGATCGCGGCGACGATCAGCAGGTCCCAGCCCTCGGGCAGGTAGCCGTGCCCGCCGAAGTCGGAGCTGCCCGCCCACGAGACGCCGGCCATCACGAACAGGTACGCGACCATCCAGGCGCCCGCGATCAGGTGCGGACGCAGCACGGCCCACGGCTTGCGCAGCTCGTACCAGGCCCAGATCGGCAGGCCGGCGGCCATCAGCAGGATGACCTTGCCGGTCAGCGGCCAGCGGGCCCAGTACAGGACCAGCGAGCCGAAGACCATCGCGACCGGCGCGATGACCGGCATCGCGCGCAGCCGCACCGGGCGCGGCAGGTCCGGGGCGAGGCGGCGCAGCGCCATGACGGCGACCGGGCCGGTGATGTACGAGATGACGGTCGCGACCGAGACGATCTCGGCGAGCGAACCCCAGCCGCGGAAGACGGCCAGGAACAGGAACGCGACGCCGAGGTTGAGCAGCAGCGCGGGGCGCGGGATGCCGGTCTTGGGGTCGACCTTGCCGAAGAGCTTCGGCAGGTGGCCGTTCTCCTGGACGCCGTGGATCATGCGCGAGGTGGTGGCGGCGTAGATCATGCCGGTGCCGGAGGGCGAGATGAACGCGTCCGCGTACAGCAGGATCGCGAGCCAGTTGATGCCCCAGGCGATGGCGAGGTCGGCGAGCGGCGAGGTGTAGCCGAGGCCGCTCCAGCCCTGCGACAGGTCGGCGGCCGGGATGGCGCCGAGGAAGGCGATCTGCAGCGCGACGTAGATCACCAGGGCGATCAGGATGGACCCGATGACGGCCTTGGGCAGCGACTTGCCGGGGTCGCGGGCCTCGCCGGCCAGGTTGAGCGGCGACTGGAAGCCGTTGAAGGCCCAGACGATGCCGGAGACGGCGACGGCGGTGAACACCGCGCTCCAGCCGTTCGGCGCGAAGCCGCCGTGGTCGGTGAAGTGCGCGGTGTCGAAGTGCGCGAGGAGCAGCGCGCCGGCGGTCAGGGTCGGGACGATGACCTTGAAGACGGTGATCGCGGTGTTGGTCTTGGCGAACAGCGTGATCGCGAACCAGTTGAGGGCGAAGTAGACGAGCAGCAGCACGCTCGCGAGGGCGACGCCGCTGATGGTCAGTTCCTGCCCGTTGTACAGCCCCTTGGCCCAGCCGAAGTGCCAGGAGCTCATGTACTGGACGGACGCCGTGGCCTCGCCGGGGATGACGGAGACGATGGCGATCCAGTTGGCCCAGGCGGCGAGGTAGCCGGCCAGCGAGCCGTGCGAGTACTGGCCGTAGCGGACCATGCCGCCGGCCTTGGGGAACATCGACCCGAGCTCGCTGTAGGTGAGGGCGATGGTCAGGGCCACGGCGGCGCCGATCACCCAGGCGAGGATCGAGGCGGGGCCGGCGAGCTTGGCGGCCCGCTCGGCGCCGAACAGCCACCCGGAGCCGATGATCGAGCCCAGCCCGACGGCGGTGAGGCTGATGGTGCCGAGCGAGCGTCGGTAGTGGTTCTGGTGCGATGCCGCTGACGGCTCGGGCTCACTCAACGTATCGGTCCTCTCGCTCGGGGTCGACGGGTGGTGTCGTGGTTTTTACGGTCATGAGTCGGTATTCCGGACACAAACGCCCAGCAGCCTATGGGGCGAAAAAGGGCGTTTACCTCAGGGGAAGCTCAAACCGTCCGATCGTTGCCATCTCGTGTCCGGTCTCCGGGGCTCCGACTCCCTCGGAACGCCGCTGTGGCCGGTCCCAGCGGGCCTGCCGGGCCCGGGCCCGGCCACGGCGGCGGACGAAAAACAAAAAATTCCCCGTGGAATCCTTGTGGATCCACGGGGAATTCGATGGTGTCCGAGGGGGGACTTGAACCCCCACGCCCGATAAAGGGCACTAGCACCTCAAGCTAGCGCGTCTGCCATTCCGCCACCCGGACGGGGTGTGTGCTTCGGGGTTTTTCTCGCCCCCTCGGCGACAGAGAGAACATTACCAGGGTTCTGGAGTGCTTCTCACCTGCGTTTCCCCGGCGAGGACCCCGGCTCGACGACGACCGACGGGGGACACCCCGACGACGGCCCGACCACCGCCGGACGGCGAAGCCTCGCAGGGCCACCCGATCGCCGGCCGAAGCGGTGGCGAGGGCGAAGGAAACGGTCCGATTGCGCCGTCCCGCCGATCGGGACCGGTCGACACCGATCCGACACGGGCAACTTCTCGACGGTGCCGCGGTCCCCGTGGCGGCTCTCCTAGCCTCTGTGGACCGAGGGCGCCAGCGGAACGCCTGATTCCCGGGTCGCGGACGAAGGGCGGCTGGACGTGGAGCAGATCAGCGGGGCGGCGAAGGCCGAGCCGAGACGCGACCGGGCCCTGCGGGGGCCCGCCCGCCCGGCGCCGGAGCCGGCCGAGGGCGTCTGGCGCTTCCCGGTGCCCGCCACGGAGTCCTCGGTGCCGCGCACCCGGCACGCGGTGCGCGACCGCCTGCTGGCCCAGGGCATGACCGGGGTGCGCCACCAGGAGCTGGTGGACGACGTGCTGCTGATCGTCTCCGAGCTGGTCAGCAACGCCGTGACGCACGCCGCCGAGCTCTCGCCCGAGGTGACCACCGAGCTGGCGGTGCGCGACGGGTGGGTGCGGGTCTCGGTCGAGGACGGCGACCCGTACCGCCCGAAGGCGCTGGAGAGCGACACCGGCCGCACCGGGGGGCGCGGCCTGCTGCTGGTCAAGAGCGTGACCCTGCAGGCCGGGGGCGTGTGCGACGTGGAGCGGACGGGGGAGGGCGGCAAGGTCATCTGGGCCTCGCTGCCCATCCCTCCGCTCCCTCCGCGGCACGACGACTGTCCGTGACCATCCGGACGATCCGGACCATCCCGGCGGTCACCGCCCCCGCCGCCAGTCCCGTCCTCGCCGCCAGTCCCGTCCTCGCCACCAGTCCTGCCCCCGCCACCAGTCCCGCGCGGACTAGCCGGACTACCGGACCATCGGACTACCAGTCCCGTCCGGCGATCTCCCGGATCCCCGGCAGCGCCGCCTCGAAGACGGTCTCGAACCACACCGAGAACGGCCGCTCGGTCCGCAGCTCGCGCAGCTCCTGCGCGGTGACGAAGGCGTAGTCGTCCACCTCGTCCGGATCGGGGACGACCGGCGCCGTGACCAGGCCCACGAACAGGTGGTTCCACTCGCGCTCGATCAGCCCGGAGGCCTCGTCCGGCAGGTCGTAGCGCACCGTCCCGGCCTCGCACAGCAGTGCCGGCGCGACGCCCAGCTCCTCCGAGGTGCGGCGGGCGGCGGCGACGAACGGCGGCTCGTCCGGGTAGGGGTGGCCGCAGCAGGTGTTCGACCAGACGCCGGGGGAGTGGTACTTGCCGAGCGCGCGGCGCTGGAGCAGCAGCCGGCCCTGGCGGTCGAAGAGGAACACCGAGAAGGCCCGGTGTAGGCGCCCCGGCTGCTGGTGGGCCCAGTGCTTCTCGGCCGTGCCGATGGTGGTGCCCTCGTCGTCGACGAGTTCCAGCAGGATCTCCGGGCCGGTGCTCCCGGCGGTGCCCCCGGGGTCGGCCGTCACGTCGGTCTCCACGTCGAGACCGGTGTCGATCTCGGAGGTGAAGTGCGTCGGGCTGGTCGGCGGACTCTGGGGCATGGGGTGGCCTCTTTCGGGGAGCGGGAGCAACGGAAGCATCGGGTTGCGTCCGGTGCAGCGGGTGCATCGGACGCAGCGGGGGCACCGGCGCCGGCGTCGGGCTCCAGTCTGCCGTATGGGTGGCGGTCGGCACGGGTCCCACGCACAACCTGGCGGATCATGACCCTCAGGGGGACTTTTCCGGACGGAGAAGGACGTCAGAGGGCCCCGGAAGGGTCATGGAGTTAGCAAAAGGGTTCGGAGTCGTTCGAGGCCCGTTCGGGCGCGCCAGGAGGCGCGCCGGCCCCGTTCGCGCCCGCTCCGGTGCGCCGCTCCGGCCGTCGTTCCCAGCCACCGTTCAGGCACCTCCCAGGTCCCCGGCCGCGTTCGGGCCGGTCGCCCCGGTCGCCTACCATCACTAAGGACAAGGTGCCCGCATCTGCGCCGGCACCGGCGCGCCGATTGCGCGGCCCGGGCGACTCGTTCCGGTGCCCCGGCGCACCCGCGCACAGCACGACGGATCAGGAGACCCCCGCATGATCGGCCTCGTTCTGGCAGCCGGCGCCGGCCGCCGGTTGCGCCCGTACACCGACACCCTGCCCAAGGCGCTGGTGCCGGTCGACGGGGAGCGGACCGTCCTGGACCTCACCCTCGGCAACTTCGCGGAGGTCGGGCTGCGCGAGGCCGCGATCGTCGTCGGCTACCGCAAGGAGGCGGTGTACGACCGCAAGGACGCCCTGGAGAGCAAGTACGGCGTCAAGCTCCACCTGGTCGAGAACGACAAGGCCGAGGAGTGGAACAACGCCTACTCCCTGTGGTGCGCCCGCGACCTCTTCGCCGAGGGCCTGCTGCTCGCCAACGGCGACACCGTCCACCCGGCCTCCGTCCAGCGCACCATGCTGGAGGGCAACCGCCGCCTGACCGAGGCCGGCGAGGCCCCCGGCATCCTGCTGGCCCTCGACACGGTGAAGAAGCTCGCCGACGAGGAGATGAAGGTCGTCGTCGACCCGGCCGCCGGCATGCGCCGCATCACCAAGCTGATGGACCCGGTCGAGGCGAGCGGCGAGTACATCGGCGTGACCGTGATCAACCCCTCGGCCGCCGCGGACCTCACCGACGCGCTGCGCGCCACCTACGAGCGCGACCCGCAGCTGTACTACGAGGACGGCTACCAGGAGATGGTCGACCGCGGCCTGCGGATCGACGTGCAGCCGATCGGCGAGGTCTCCTGGGTCGAGGTCGACAACCACGACGACCTGGCGAAGGCGCGGGAGATCGCGTGCCGGTACTGACCCGACTGGTCCCCTCGCCGCTGTTCGTCGAGGTCCGCCCGGGCGCGCTGGACGCGCTCGGCGGGATCCTCGCGGACCAGCGGCTGTCGGCCTCGGGCCGGATCGCGGTGGCGATCAGCAACGGCTCGGGTGCCGCGATGCGCGAGCGGCTGGAGCCGGCCCTGCCCGGTGCCGACTGGTTCAGCGTGGACGACGGCAGCCTGGACAGCGCGGTGCGCTTCGCCGAGGCGATGCGCGGCGGCCACTACGACGCGGTCGTGGGCCTGGGCGGCGGCAAGATCATCGACGCCGCCAAGTACGCCGCGGCCCGGGTCGGCCTGCCGCTGGTCGCGGTGGCCACCAACCTCGCGCACGACGGCATCTGCTCGCCGGTCTCCACGCTCGACAACGACGCCGGCCGGGGCTCCTACGGGGTGCCCAGCCCGATCGGCATCGTCGTCGACCTGGACGTGATCCGCCAGGCCCCGCCGCGCTTCGTGGCGGCCGGCATCGGCGACGTCGTCTCCAACATCTCCGCCTGCGCGGACTGGGAGCTGTCGCACGCGGTCACCGGCGAGCCGGTGGACGGGCTGGCCGTGGCGATGGCCCGTTCGGCGGGCGAGAACCTGCTGCGCCACCCCGGGAACCTGGCGGACCAGGACCTCCTGACGGCGCTCGCGGAAGCCCTGGTACTGTCCGGCATCGCGATGAACATCGCGGGCAGCACCCGGCCCTCGTCGGGCGCCTGCCACGAGATCTCGCATGCCCTGGACGTGCTGTATCCCAAGCGGTCCGCCCAGCACGGCGAACAGGTCGGCCTCGGCGCGGCGTTCGCCAGCTTCCTGCGGGGCGAGCGCGAGCTGACCGGTCTGATCGTGGAGCGCCTGGCGCGCCACGGCCTGCCGGTGACCGCCGCTCAGATCGGCTTCACCGAGGCGGAGTTCACCGAGGCGGTGCACTACGCTCCGAACACCCGGCCGGGCCGCTTCACCATCCTTGAGCACCTCGACCTCTCCCCCTCAGCAATCAGGGACGCGTACGCCGACTATGTCCAAGCCGTCAACAGCTGACCCCTCCACCGCGGGCGCCGAGCGGCCCCCGGTGGACCTGACCCGCCGGCCCTCGATCGAGGAGCTGCGCGCGGTGATCCACCCGGAGGGCATGCTCCAGCGCCGCAGCGCCGAGCACTGGGCCGGGCGCCTGTACATGCGGAGCATCTCGCTGCGGGTCACGCGGGTGCTCTCGACCGTCACGACGATCACCCCCAACGGCCTCACCTACCTGATGATGGTCACCGGCGTCCTGGCCGGTGCCGCGCTGGTGGTGCCGGGCCTGACCGGCGCCGTCCTGGGCGCCCTGCTGATCCAGCTGTACCTGCTGCTGGACTGCGTGGACGGCGAGGTGGCGCGCTGGCGCCGGCAGACCTCGCTCACCGGCGTCTACCTGGACCGGGTCGGCCACTACATGTCCGAGGCCGCGCTGCTGACCGGCCTCGGCCTGCGCGGCTGCGACCTCTTCCACCGGCAGGGCCCGGCGGCGCACTGGGAGTGGGCCTTCCTCGGCACGCTGGCCGCGCTCGGCGCGATCCTGATCAAGTCCGAGACGGACCTGGTGGACGTGGCCCGCGCCCGCAGCGGCCTGACGGCGGTCGAGGACAGCGCCTCGGTGCCGCGCTCCGCGGCCGTGGCCAAGGCCCGCCGCGCGGCCTCGCTCCTGAAGTTCCACCGCCTGGTGGGCGCGGTCGAGGCCTCGCTGTTCATCCTGGCCGCCGGCGTCGCCGACGCCGTCCACGGCGGTCTGTTCTTCACCCGGCTCGCCGTGGTCGTGCTGGCCGCGATCGCCATGCTGCAGACCGTCCTGCACCTGCTGAGCATCGTCCTTTCGAGCAGGCTCCGATGAACACTTCCGCGAACACCTCCACGAACACCTCTATGAACACCTCCGCGAACGCCGCCGCCGGTCCAGGCGCCGACGGCTTCCGCCTCGGCGCCGTGATCATCACGATGGGCAACCGCCCGGCCGAGCTGAACGCCCTGATCGAGTCCGTCCGCGCCCAGGAGGGCCCGGCGGTCGAGCTGGCCGTGGTGGCCAACGGCGCGCCGCTGCCCTCGCTGCCGGAGGGCGTGCGCAGCGTCGAGCTGCCGGAGAACCTCGGCATCCCCGGCGGGCGCAACGTCGGCATCGAGCTGTTCGGCCGGGACGGGCGGGACGTCGACGCCGTCCTGTTCCTGGACGACGACGGCCACCTGCCGCGCACCGACTCCGCCCGCCTCCTGCGCGAGGCCTTCACCGCCGACCCGGAGCTGGGCATCGTCTCGTTCCGGATCGCCGACCCCGACACCGGTGTCACCGCGCGCCGGCACGTGCCCCGGCTGCGCGCGAGCGACCCGCTGCGCTCCTCCCGGGTGACGACCTTCCTGGGCGGCGCGAGCGCCGTGCGCTGCACGGTGTTCGAGCAGGCCGGGCAGCTGCCCGCCGAGTTCTTCTACGCGCACGAGGAGACCGACCTCGCGTGGCGCGCGCTGGACGCCGGCTGGGCCATCGACTACCGGGCGGACGTGGTCCTGCACCACCCGACGACCTCGCCGGCCCGGCACGCCACGTATTTCCACAACGTGGCGCGGAACAGGGTTTGGCTCGCGCGACGGAACCTTCCGGCCCTGTTCGTGCCTCTCTATCTGGGAACCTGGTTCCTGCTGACCCTGGCCCGCCGCCCCTCCCCGGAGGCGCTGAAGGCCTGGTGGGGCGGGTTCCGGGCGGGCTGGCGCGAACCTTGCGGTCCGCGTCGCCCGATGCGATGGCGTACCGTTTGGCGATTGACCAGGCTGGGCCGCCCACCGGTCATCTGATCTCATTTGATCGAATGATCGATCGCTGCGGCCGGTGCCACACACCGGCCGGACTCCCCCGTGATCCCAGTGGATCCCCATCGGCGCAAGGCCGGCGGACCCCCGCCGACCGGCCGCCCCGACCGATCCCGCGTGAAGGACGAATGTGTCGACAGTGAGTGAACCCGTCAGCCTCTCAGCCCCCAGGGGGGCGGACGCGGGCCTGACCCCCAAGCAGCTTGCGGACAAGTACGGCCTGGCCGTGAGCGGCCGGCGGCCCGGCCTCTTCGCCTACACCAAGCAGCTCTGGGCCCGGCGCCACTTCATCTGGGCCTTCGCCACCGCCCGACTGGTGGCGCAGTACACCGATGCCAAGCTCGGCCAGCTGTGGCAGGTCGTGACCCCGCTGCTGAACTGCGCGGTGTTCTACCTGGTCTTCGGCGTGATCCTGAAGAGCAAGGACAACTTCCCGCCGAACACCTACATCGCGTGGCTGTGCATCGGCGTCTTCGTCTTCCAGTTCACCCAGAACGCGGTGCAGTCCGGCACCCGGGCGATCTCCGACAGCCTCGGGCTGATCCGCGCGCTGCACTTCCCGCGCGCCTGCCTGCCGATCGCCTTCACGGTGATCCAGCTGCAGCAGCTGCTGATCTCGATGGTGGTCCTGGTCGCCACCGTCCTGGCGGCCGGCATCACGCCGGGCCGCACCTGGCTGCTGATCATCCCGGCGCTGCTCCTGCAGACGATGTTCAACACCGGCGTCTCCCTGATCTTCGCCCGGATCGGCGCCAAGACCAGTGACATCTCCCAGCTGATCCCGTTCGTGATGCGCGCCTGGATGTTCCTGTCCGGCGTGATGTTCAGCATCCAGGACAAGGTCAGCACCTGGCCCCACTACATCCAGACGATCATGGCCGTCAACCCGGCCTCGGTCTACATGGACCTGCTGCGGCACGCCTTCGCGCCGATCATCTACAACCACCACCAGCCCGCCCACCAGACGATCCCGCCGCACCAGTGGACGTACGGCATCGCCTGGGGCGTGGGGATGTTCATCGTCGGATACGTCTTCTTCTGGAAGGCCGAGGAGGAGTACGGCCGTGGCTGACGCAGACCTGAACAAGAACACCGTCCGGGACACCGACGTCGCCCGCGAGCCCACCGTCGTCGTCGACGACGTGCACATCGTCTACCGCGTGCACGGCGCCGGGTCCGGCAAGGGCAGCGCCACCTCGGCGCTCAGCCGCATCGTCAGCCGCAAGCGCTCGGCCGGCGTGCGCGAGGTGCACGCCGTGCGCGGCATCAGCTTCACCGCCTACAAGGGCGAGGCGGTCGGCCTGATCGGCTCGAACGGCTCCGGCAAGTCGACCATGCTGGCCGCCATCGCGGGCCTGTTGCCGACCGAGAAGGGCGGCATCTACACCAACGGCCAGCCCTCGCTGCTGGGCGTGAACGCGGCCCTGATGAACGAGCTCACCGGTGAGCGCAACGTCGTCCTCGGCTGCCTCGCGATGGGCATGCCGCCGGCCGAGGTCCGGCGCCGCTACCAGGACATCGTCGAGTTCTCGGGCATCAACGAGAAGGGGGACTTCATCTCCCTGCCGATGCGCACGTACTCCTCCGGCATGGGCGCCCGCCTGCGGTTCTCCATCGCCGCGGCGAAGACCCACGACGTGCTGCTGATCGACGAGGCGCTGGCCACCGGCGACCAGGCCTTCCAGCAGCGCAGCAAGAAGCGGATCGAGGAGCTGCGCCAGTCGGCCGGTACGGTCTTCCTGGTCAGCCACGACAACAGCTCGATCCGCGAGGTCTGCGAGCGGACCATCTGGATCGAGCACGGCGAGCTGGTCATGGACGGCCCGACCGACGAGGTCGTCGGCCGCTACGAGCGCGGCGAGCGCCCGTAGCACCCGAGCCGCGCGGGGGGCCGGGTGCGGGGAGTGCCGGGGCCGGCCCCCCGCCCTGGGCCCGGCGGCGGGAGTGCGCGTGGCCCGCCGCGGCCCCCCACCGCCCGACCCCGCGCCCCGACCACCTCCCGGAGCCCCCCGCGCCCGGGGGGGGGGGGGGGTGCGTTCTCCCCCGGGCCCCCCCCCCCCGCCGTGTGCCCGGCGCCGGTAGTCCGGGTGGCCCGCCCCCGGCGGGGTGAGCGCCCCGTGCGCCGGGCGGGGCGCTCTTCTGCGGCGCGGCCCGTGGTGTCAGGCTGTATGCGCGGGGGGCGTGTGCCGGACGTGACGCCCGTGCTCGGACGCGTGTCCGAGTCGGGCCGGTGATGCCCATCGGTGTAGAACGGGGGAGTGACAGCAGTGTCGGCTTCGGCCCAGCCCAGCAACGAGCCCGTGGACCAGACCGCGGGGGCGACCCTGGAGAAGGCGAGCGCGGAGAACTTCCCGGTCGCCCCCTTCTTCCTGCCCGCCGCCTGGCGCGGTGACCTGATGGCGGTCTACGGCTTCGCCCGGCTGGTCGACGACGCGGGCGACGGCGACCTCGCCGACCCGGCCGGCGCCGCCCGCCTCCTCGGCGTCGACACCCCCTTCCCGGCGTCCGCCACCACCCCTTCGGCCCAGTGCGGCCCGCCCGCTCCCGACGAGGTCGCCTTCCGGCTCGCCCTGCTCGACGGACTGGACCGCGACCTCGACCGGGTGTTCGAGACGGCGCTGCGCCCGGGCGGCGCCGACCGGCCCCGGCACCCGCTGATGCGCGCCCTCGTCCCGGTCGTCGACCGGCACGGACTGACCCCCGAGCCCTTCCGCCGCCTGATCGAGGCCAACCGGGTCGACCAGACCACCGCCCGCTACGCCACCTGGGACGACCTCGTCGGCTACTGCACGCTCTCCGCCGACCCGGTGGGCCGCCTGGTGCTCGCCATCGCCGGCGTCTCCACGCCCGAGCGGGTCGGGCTCTCCGACGCGATCTGCACCGCCCTCCAAGTGGTCGAACACCTCCAGGACGTCGCCGAGGACCTCGCCCGCGGCCGGATCTACCTGCCCGCCGAGGACCTGGAGCGCTTCGGCGTCACCGAGGCCGACCTGGCCGCGCCGAGCGCCGACGGCCCGGTCCGCGAGCTGATCGCCTTCGAGGCCGAGCGGGCCCGCACCCTGCTCGACCGCGGCGCGCCGCTGGTAGGTACGGTTCGGGGGAGGCTTCGACTGCTCCTGGCGGGATTCACCGCAGGTGGTTACGCGGCCCTGGCGGCCGTCGAGGACGCCGGGTACGACGTGCTCGCCCAGCAGGCGAAGCCGGACAAGCGCCGCCTCGCAGCGAAGGCGGCGGCCATCTTCGCGAAGGGAAGGTGAACGCCCGAGTGGCGGCATCACCACTGGCGTCGGCCCAGGTCATGGCGGCCTACCGGTACTGCGAGGCAGTCACCGGACTCCAGGCGCGCAACTTCAGCTACGGCATCCGGCTGCTGCCGGAGCCCAAGCGGCTGGCCATGTCGGCCCTGTACGCCCTGGCCCGCCGGGTGGACGACATCGGCGACGGCGACCTGCCGGCCGACCGCAAGGCCGAGGCACTGCTGCGCACCCGCGAACTGCTGGACGACGTCCGCGCCGGCAAGGTCGCCGAGGACGACACCGACCCGATCAAGGTCGCCCTCGCGGACGCGGCCCGTCGCTTCCCGATCCCGATCGGCGGCTTCGACGAACTGATCGACGGCGTCGAGATGGACCTCAAGGGCGCCGAGTACCAGACCTACGAGGAGCTCAAGGTCTACTGCCGCTGCGTGGCCGGCGCGATCGGCCGGCTGTCGCTCGGCGTGTACGGCTGCGACGACCCCGAGCGCGGGGCGCACTACGCCGACACCCTCGGGCTCGCGCTCCAGCTCACCAACATCCTGCGCGACCTGCGCGAGGACGCCCTGAACGGCCGCACCTACCTGCCCACCGAGGACCTGGTCCGGTTCGGCTGCCAGGAGGGCTTCGCCCAGCCCAGGCCGCCGGCCGGCGCGGACTTCACCGGCCTGGTCGCCTTCGAGGCCGCCCGGGCGCAGGCCGCGTTCGAGGAGGGCCTGCGGCTGCTGCCGATGCTCGACCGCCGCAGCCGGGCCTGCACGGCCGCGATGGCCGGCATCTACCACCGGCTGCTCGGCCGGATCGCGGCCGACCCCGAGTCGGTGCTGCGCGGCCGGGTCTCGCTGCCGGGCTGGGAGAAGGCGTACGTGGCGCTTTCCGGGCTCGCCGGGGGGCGTTCTTGATTCTCGCCGCAGTTCTGTCACGCTGTGTCAGCGGGGAATCACGCATGGGTAGAGCCGCGTTGTCCACGACCGAGCCGACCACGGCAGCCGCCGCCGGGCGGTCCAGCGATCGCGAGGGGGAGGGCCGATGACCGGGCGAGCCGATGCCGCGCGCCCGGCCGCCGTCGTGGTCGGCGGCGGCCTGGCCGGGATCACCGCCGCGCTGCGCCTGGCCGAGGCCGGGCAGCGGGTCACCCTGGTGGAGGGGCGGCCCCGGCTCGGCGGCCTCGCCTTCTCCTTCCGGCGCGGCGAGCTGACCGTCGACAACGGCCAGCACGTCTACCTGCGCTGCTGCACCGCCTACCGCGGCCTGCTCGACCGGCTCGGCGCCACCCGCCTCACCCACCTCCAGGAGCGGCTCGACGTCCCGGTGCTCTCCGTCACCGGCCCGGCCGAGGCGCCCGTGCGCACCCTCGGCCGGCTGCGCCGGGCCGGCCTGCCGGTCCCGCTGCACCTGGCCGGCAGCCTCGCCCGCTACCCGCACCTCGGCCCGGCCGACCGCGCCCGGGTGGTCCGCGGCGCGCTCGCCCTCCAGCGCCTCGACCTGGCGGACCCGGCGCTGGACGGCACCTCCTTCGGCGCGTGGCTGCGCCGCCACGGGCAGAACGAGCGGACCCTCGCCGCCCTGTGGGACCTGGTCGGCGTCGCCACCCTGAACGCCTACGCGGACGACGTGTCGCTGGCCCTCGCGGCCATGGTGTTCAAGACCGGCCTGCTCTCCGACCCGGGCGCCTCCGACATCGGCGTCGCCGCCGTCCCGCTCGGCACCATCCACCACGACCGGGCGCTCGCCGAGCTGGAGCGCGCGGGCGTGACGGTGCTGCTGCGCGCCCGCGCGGCGGAGCTCAAGCCCGGCGCGCAGCAGCACGCCGTACGCCTGGAGGGCGGCGAGCTGCTCACCGCCGAGACCGTCGTCCTGGCCGGCGCCCAGGACAGCGCGGCCGCCCTGCTGCCGCCGGACGCGATCCCCGCACAGGAGCGCCTGGTCGGCTTCGGCACCTCGCCGATCCTCAACGTCCACGTCGTCTACGACCGCAAGGTCCTGCGCCGCCCCTTCTTCGCGGCGCTCGACTCCCCGGTCCAGTGGGTCTTCGACCGCACCGACCACTCCGGACTGGCCGCCGCGCCGCTCGGCCGCGAGCACCCCGGCGCCCAGTACCTGGCGCTCTCCCAGTCCGCCGTGCGGGACGAGATCGACCTGCCCGTCGCCGAGCTGCGCGAGCGGTACCTCCCGGAGCTCGCCCGGCTGCTGCCCGCCGCGGCGGGCGCCGAGGTGCTGGACTTCTTCGTCACCCGCGAGCGCACCGCCACGTTCGACCCGGCCCCCGGCACCGCGGCGCTGCGCCCCTCGGCGGGCACCCGCGTGCCCGGCCTGCTGCTGGCCGGTTCGTGGACGGCCACGGGCTGGCCCGCGACGATGGAGGGGGCCGTGCGCAGCGGCCACGCCGCGGCCGACGCGGCGCTCGCCGCCTCGGGTGCCCGCCGCCCGGTGGACCGGGGCGACGGGAGGTGGCCGAGGTGACCAGCGGCCCCGTCGCCGGCGACCCCGCGAGAGCCGGCGCCCGTCCCTCCGGACGCGCCGGGCACCCCGGGCGCGCCGACACCGCAAGCATCCGGCCGGCCCGCGCGGTCCGGCACCACCAGGGAGAGGGAACGCACGTGGAGTCACGCACCGGCACCGCCGCTGGAGGCACGGCGCACGCCGAACCGGTCTCGGTGCCGGAGCTGCTGGCCCGCAGCCGCACGCTCTGCACCCCGCCGCTGCGCGCCGCCGTCGCCCGTTTGGCCGCACCGATGGACACCGTCGCGGCGTACCACTTCGGCTGGATCGACCGGGACGGCACGGCCGTGAAGGGCGACGGCGGCAAGGCCGTGCGCCCGGCGCTGGCCCTGCTGTCCGCCCAGGCGGCGGGTGCGTCCGCCGAGGTGGGGGTGCCCGGCGGGGTCGCCGTTGAACTGGTACACAACTTCTCCCTGCTCCATGATGATCTGATGGACGGTGACGAGACCCGGCGCCACCGGGCGACCGCCTGGACGGTCTTCGGCCCGGCCCAGGCGATCCTGGTCGGCGACGCCCTGGCGACGCTCGGGACGGAGGTGCTGCTCGACGCCGGCGCGGCCGGTCCGGCGAGCGCCGCCGACGCCGCGCGCGCCGTCCGGCTGCTCACCACCGCCACCCGCCGGCTCATCGACGGGCAGGCGATGGACGTCGCCTTCGAGCAGCGCGACAGCGTCACCGTCGCCGAGTGCCTGGAGATGGAGGGCGGCAAGACCGCCGCCCTGCTCGCCGCCGCCTCGGCGATCGGCGCCGTGCTGGCCGGGGCCGACGACGAGGTCTCCGGCTCGCTCCAGCGCTACGGTCACCACCTGGGCCTGGCCTTCCAGGCGGTGGACGACCTGCTCGGCATCTGGGGCGCCACCGAGGTCACCGGCAAGCCGCACTGGGGCGACCTGCGCCAGCGCAAGAAGTCCCTGCCGGTCGCCGCCGCCCTCGCCGAGGGCGGCGCCGCGTCGCGCCGCCTGGCCGAGCAGCTGGCCGACCCCTCGGGCCGCGGGGAGGAGAGCGAGCCCGAGCTCGCCGCCCGGGCCGCGCTGATCGAGCAGGCCGGCGGCCGCGCCTGGACCCAGGAGGAGGCCCGCCGCCAGCACACGACCGCCCTCGCCGCTCTCGACGAGGTGCCCATGTCCGACCCGGTGCGCGAGCACTTCGTCGCACTCGCCGAATTCGTGGTGGTACGAGAGAGGTGACGTTACGTTGACAGCAACCGCGGACGGCCGGCTCGACCCTGAGTACGATCCCGAGCCGGTCGCGGTGGGCGACCGCCCCCCGGCCCTGCTGGGCACCGGACTGTGGCGGCCCGAGGACCCCGCCCCGCCCCCACCGGGCGGGGAAGCGGCCCCGGGTCCGGCCGACGCCCGGGACGCGCTGGCCCGGGCCACCGCCCACCTGCTCTCGCTGCAGAGTCCGGACGGCTGGTGGAAGGGCGATCTGGAGACCAACGTCACCATGGACGCCGAGGACTTACTGCTCCGGCAGTTCCTCGGGATCCGCACCGAGGAACAGACCGCGGCCACCGCCGACTGGATCCGCTCCCAGCAGGGGGAGGACGGCACCTGGGCCACCTTCCACGGCGGGCCGCCCGAACTGTCCACGACCGTCGAGGCGTACGTCGCCCTCAAACTCGCCGGCGACGACCCGGACGCGCCGCACATGCTTGCCGCCGCGCGCTACGTCCGCTCCGCCGGGGGCATCGCCGCCGCCCGGGTCTTCACCCGGATCTGGCTCGCGCTCTTCGGCTGGTGGCCCTGGGAGCGGCTGCCCGAGATGCCGCCCGAGATCATCTTCCTGCCCCGCTGGCTGCCGCTGAACATCTACGCCTTCGGCTGCTGGGCCCGCCAGACCATCGTCCCGCTGACCGTCGTCTCGGCCCACCGCCCGGTCCGCCCGGCGCCCTTCGTGCTCACCGAGCTGCACACCGACCCCGGTGACCCCTTCCCCGACCGGCCGCTCGCCCCCGCCACCAGCTGGGACGGCCTCTTCGAGCGCCTCGACAAGGTCCTGCACGCCTACCACCACCGCGCGTTGCGCCCGCTGCGCAAGCACGCCATCGCCCAGGCCTGCCGCTGGATCGTCGAGCGGCAGGAGGCCGACGGCTGCTGGGGAGGCATCCAGCCGCCCGCCGTCTACTCGCTGATCGCCCTGCACCTGGAGGGCTACGAGCTGGAGCACCCGGTGATGCAGGCCGGGCTCACCGCCTTCGACCGCTTCACCGTGCACACCGAGGACGGCATGCGCTGGCTGGAGGCCTGCCAGTCCCCGGTCTGGGACACCTGCCTGGCCACCATCGCCCTGGTCGACGCCGGACTGCCGGCCGACCACCCGGCGCTGGTGACCGCCGTCGACTGGATGCTCGGCGAGGAGATCCGCAAGCGCGGTGACTGGAGCGTGCGGCGGCCCTCGCTGGAGGCGGGCGGCTGGGCGTTCGAGTTCGAGAACGACACCTACCCCGACATCGACGACACCGCCGAGGTGGTGCTCGCGCTGCGCCGGGTCGCCCACCCCGATCCGGCGAAGGTCGACGGGGCGGTGGACCGGGGAGTGCGCTGGAACCTCGGCATGCAGTCCAAGAACGGGGCCTGGGGCGCCTTCGACGTCGACAACACCAGCACCCTGCCGAACAAGCTGCCGTTCTGCGACTTCGGCGAGGTCGTCGACCCGCCGTCCGCCGACGTCACCGCGCACGTCGTCGAGATGCTCGCCGAGGTCGGCCAGGCGCGGGACCCGCGCACCCGGCGCGGCGTGGAGTGGCTGCTGCGCAACCAGGAGGCCGACGGCTCCTGGTTCGGCCGCTGGGGCACCAACTACATCTACGGCACCGGCTCGGTGCTGCCCGCCCTCGTCGCGGCCGGTGTGCCGGACGAGCACCCGGCGATCCGCCAGGCCGTCCGCTGGCTGGAGGACCGCCAGAACGCCGACGGCGGCTGGGGCGAGGACATGCGCTCCTACGACGACCCGGCGCGCTGGGCCGGGCGCGGCGACTCGACCGCCTCGCAGACCGCGTGGGCGCTGATGGCGCTGCTCGCGGCCGGCGAGGGCCCCGAGCGCCGGGCCAACCCGGCGGTGGAGCGCGGGGTCGACTGGCTGGTGCAAACCCAGCTGCCCGAAGGCACGTGGGACGAGCCGCAGTTCACCGGGACCGGCTTCCCGTGGGACTTCTCCATCAACTACCACCTGTACCGGCTGGTCTTCCCCGTCACCGCCCTCGGCCGCTACCTGGGCGGCGGTCCGGCGGTCCTGCGGGAGGGCGCCGGCCCGGTGATCGGGGCGTCCCGGTGACCACCCCGCCCCTGCTGGTGCTCTGCGCGCTCGGCCCCGAGGTCTGGGCCCTGCGCGGCGGGGACTGGCGCGGCTCGGCGGGCGGGCCGCCGGTGCTGCTGCGCACCGGGGTGGGCCGGCGGCGGGCCGGCCACGCGGTGCGCCGGGTGCTCGGCTCCGCCCCGGGTGGCTACGGCGCGGTCGTGGTGGCCGGCTTCGGCGCGGCCGTCGGCCCCGGGATCGCCCCGGGGGACGTCGTCGTCGCCGACGGCGTGCGCAACGCGGAGGGCAACCTGTTCGCCGTCCGCTCGGCCGCCGACCTCGCCCGGGCGCTCAAGGAGCGCGGGCTGGCCGTGCACACCGGGGTGCACCACACCGCCGACCACGTCGTCCGCGGCCTCGAACGGCGGGCCCTGTACCTCCAGGGCGCGCTCGCCGTCGACATGGAGGCCGCCGCCGTCCTCGCCGCGCTGCACGAGCTGCGGCCCGCGCTGCCCGCGGCCGTCCTGCGGGTGGTCGTGGACACCCCCGAGCGGGAGCTGCTGCGGCCCGGGACGCTCCCCGCGGGGGTGCGCGCCTGGCGGACCCTCCGCGCGACCGTTCCCGCCCTCGTCGACTGGTACCGGCAGGACCTCCCGGACCGCAGGGAACCGCACCACCCCACATCCTCGACGCTCCCCCAGGAGGCGAGCTAGCCATGGCCATGCCGTTGCGCCAGACCGTGCGGGTCGGCACCTACCTCATGCAGCAGAAGCTGCTCAAACGGCGGGACAAGTTCCCCCTGATCGTCGAGCTGGAACCGCTGTTCGCGTGCAACCTCGCGTGCGAGGGCTGCGGCAAGATCCAGCACCCGGCGGGCGTGCTGAAGCAGCGGATGCCGGTCGCCCAGGCGGTCGGCGCGGTGCTGG
Organism: Kitasatospora sp. NPDC057936; assembly: GCF_042887525.1. NCBI lineage: Bacteria > Bacillati > Actinomycetota > Actinomycetes > Kitasatosporales > Streptomycetaceae > Kitasatospora > Kitasatospora sp. NPDC057936. Next base: position 61,427 of record NZ_JBHVPD010000008.1, on the reverse strand, counting down.
AGTCCGGCGCGCCGATGGTCTCGATCGCCGGCGGCGAACCGCTGATGCACCCGCAGATCGACGAGATCGTCCGGCAGCTGGTGGAGCGCCGCAAGTACGTGTTCCTGTGCACCAACGCGCTGCTGCTGCGCAAGAAGATCGACAAGTTCCGGCCCTCGCCCTACTTCACCTTCGCCGTGCACATCGACGGCATGCGCGAGCGGCACGACGAGTCGGTGGCCAAGGAGGGCACCTTCGACGAGGCGGTGGCGGCCATCAAGGAGGCCAAGCGGCGCGGCTTCCGGGTCACCACCAACAGCACCTTCTTCAACACCGACACCCCGCAGACCGTCATCGAGGTGCTGGACTACCTCAACGACGAGCTCAAGGTCGACGAGATGATGATCTCCCCGGCCTACGCCTACGAGAAGGCCCCCGACCAGGAGCACTTCCTCGGCGTCACCCAGACCCGCGAGCTGTTCCGCAAGGCCTTCGCCGGCGGCAACCGGCAGCGCTGGCGCCTCAACCACAGTCCGCTCTTCCTGGACTTCCTGGAGGGCAAGAAGGACTTCGAGTGCACGCCGTGGGGCATCCCCAACTACTCGCTCTTCGGCTGGCAGCGGCCCTGCTACCTGATGGCCGACGGGTACGTGCCCACCTACCGCGAGCTGGTCGAGAAGACCGACTGGAGCAAGTACGGCCGCGGCAAGGACCCGCGCTGCGAGAACTGCATGGCCCACTGCGGCTACGAGCCGACGGCGGTGCTCGCCACCATGGGCTCGCTCAAGGAATCGCTGCGCGCGATCACCGAGACCGTCAGCGCCAACCGCGGCCGCTGACCTGACCCGGTCGCTCCAGACCGGCCCGGGCGCCGTGCCCGGGCCGGCCCCGCCCCTCGGGGGCGAAGGCACCACCGCACCACTCGAGTCGTGAGGTGTACCCATGTCACTGCTCTCCAGCGTCACGTCCCCGGCCGACCTGCGAAAGCTCCCCGCCGCCGAACTGCCGCTGCTCGCCGACGAGATCCGCGACTTCCTGATCGACGCCGTCACCCGGACCGGCGGGCACCTCGGCCCGAACCTCGGCGTGGTGGAGCTGACCATCGCCCTGCACCGGGTCTTCGACTCCCCGTACGACCGGATCGTCTTCGACACCGGACACCAGAGCTACGTCCACAAGCTCCTCACCGGGCGCCAGGACTTCAGCCGGCTGCGGATGAAGGGCGGCCTGTCCGGCTACCCGTCGCGCGCCGAGTCCGAGCACGACCTCGTCGAGAACTCGCACGCCTCCACCGCCCTCTCCTACGCCGACGGCCTCGCCAAGGCCGCCCAGCTGCTCGGCCAGCACGACCGGCACACCGTCGCCGTCATCGGCGACGGCGCGCTCACCGGCGGGCTCGCCTGGGAGGCGCTCAACAACATCGCCGACGCGAAGGACCGGCCGCTCGTCATCGTCGTCAACGACAACGAGCGCTCCTACGCGAAGACGATCGGCGGCCTCGCCCACCACCTCGCCACCCTGCGCACCACCCAGGGCTACGAGCGCTTCCTCGCCCTCGGCAAGGGCGCGCTGCAACGCACCCCGCTGGTCGGCCAGCCGATCTTCGACGCGCTGCACGGCGCCAAGAAGGGCTTCAAGGACGCCTTCGCCCCGCAGGGCATGTTCGAGGACCTCGGGCTCAAGTACCTCGGCCCGATCGACGGCCACGACCTCGGCGCCGTCGAACAGGCGCTGCGCCAGGCCCGGGGCTTCGGCGGCCCGGTCATCGTGCACTGCCTGACCGTCAAGGGACGCGGCTACCGCCCCGCCGAACAGGACGAGGCCGACCGCTTCCACGCCGTCAACCCGATCGACCCCTACACCTGCCTGCCGATCTCGCCCAGCGGCGGCGTCTCGTGGACCTCGGTGTTCGGCGAGGAGATGGTCGCGCTCGGCGCCGAGCGGCCCGACGTCGTGGCGATCACCGCGGCGATGCTCCAACCGGTCGGGCTGGAACGGTTCGCCAAGGCCCATCCCGAACGCACCTTCGACGTCGGCATCGCCGAGCAGCACGCCGTCACCAGCGCCGCCGGGCTCGCCACCGGCGGGCTGCACCCCGTCGTCGCCGTCTACGCGACCTTCCTCAACCGCGCCTTCGACCAGGTCCTGATGGACGTCGCCCTGCACCGGCTCGGCGTCACCTTCGTCCTCGACCGCTCCGGGGTGACCGGGCCCGACGGCGCCTCGCACAACGGGATGTGGGACATGTCGATCCTCCAGGTCGTTCCGGGCCTGCGGCTCGCCGCCCCGCGCGACGCCGACCAGCTGCGCGCCCAGCTGCGCGAGGCCGTCGACGTGGCCGACGCCCCCACCGTCGTGCGCTTCCCCAAGGCGACCATCGGGCCCGCCGTCCCGGCCGTCGAACGCGTCGGCGGCGTGGACGTGCTGCTGCGCACCGGCGACCTGCCCGAGATCCTCCTGGTCGCCGTCGGCACCACCGCGCCGGCCTGCCTGGACGCCGCCCGGCTGCTGATCGCCGAGGGCTTCGCCGCGACCGTCGTCGACCCGCGGTGGGTCAAGCCCGTCGACCCGGCGCTGCCCGTACTCGCCGCCGCCCACCGGCTCGTGGTCACCGTCGAGGACAACGGGCGCACCGGGGGCGTGGGCGCCGCCGTCGCCCAGGCGCTGCGCGACGCCGACGTCGACGTCCCGGTGCGGGTGCTCGGCCTGCCCCAGGAGTTCCTCGGCCACGCGGCCCGCGGCGAGGTCCTGGAGGAGGCCGGGCTGACCGGCACCGGGGTCGCGGCCCAGACCGCCGTCTTCGCCAAGAACCTGCTACCGACCAGAGGAGCGAACCCGCGCCATGCCGGCTGACCCCGACCGCACCGCCTTCGACCTCGCCGCCCTGATCGCCGAGCGCGGCGGCGAGCGGTACGAGCTGCACGGCCGCTACCTCAACCCGCAGCTGCCGCGGATGCTCCACACCATCGGCTTCGACAAGTACTACGAGCGCGCACAGGGCCCGTACTTCTACGACGCCGAGGGCAACGAGTACCTCGACATGCTGGCCGGCTTCGGCATCTTCGCGCTCGGGCGCCACCACCCCGTGGTGCGCTCGGCGGTCCAGCAGGTCATGGACCTCGACCTGCCCGACCTCGTGCGCTTCGACTGCTCGCCGCTGCCCGGGCTGCTGGCCGAGCGGCTGCTCTCGTACGCGCCGGGGCTGGACCGGGTGTTCTTCGGCAACAGCGGCACCGAGGCGGTCGAGACCGCGCTCAAGTTCGCCCGCTACGCCACCGGCCGCAAGCGGATCCTCTACGCCGACCACGCCTTCCACGGGCTGACCGTCGGCTCGCTCTCCGTCAACGGGGAGAACGGGTTCCGCAAGGGCTTCGACCCGCTGCTGCCCGACACCGCCATCCCGCTCGGCGACCTCGGCGCGCTGGCCAAGGAGCTGAAGCGCGGCGACGTCGCGGCGCTGATCGTCGAGCCGATCCAGGGCAAGGGCGTCCTCGCGCCGCCGCCCGGCTGGCTGCGGGCGGCCCAGGACCTGCTGCACGAGCACAAGGCGCTGCTGATCTGCGACGAGGTGCAGACCGGGATCGGCCGCACCGGGGAGTTCTTCGCCTACCAGTACGAGGAGGGCGTGCTGCCCGACCTGGTCTGCGCGGCCAAGGCGCTCTCCGGCGGGTACGTGCCGGTCGGGGCGACGCTCGGCAAGGGCTGGATCTTCGAGAAGGTGTACTCCTCGATGGACCGCGTGCTCGTCCACTCGGCCAGCTTCGGCTCCAACGCCCAGGCGATGGCGGCCGGGCTCGCGACCCTGGAGGTCATGCGCGACGAGAAGGTGGTCGAGAACGCCCGGCAGGTCGGCGACCACTTCCGGGAGCGGCTCGCCGCGCTCGTCGACAGGTACGAGCTGCTGGCCGAGGTGCGCGGCAAGGGGCTGATGATCGGCATCGAGTTCGGCCGGCCCAGGTCGCTCAAGCTGCGCACCGGGTGGACCGCGCTCCAGGCGGCCCGCAAGGGGCTGTTCGCCCAGATGGTGGTCGTGCCGCTGCTCCAGCGCCACCGGATCCTGACCCAGGTGTCCGGGGACCACCTGGAGGTGATCAAGCTGATCCCGCCGCTGATCATCACCGAGCGGGACGTCGACCGGTTCGTCACGGCGTTCACCGACGTCATGGACGACGCACACCGGGGGAGCGGGCTGATGTGGGACTTCGGGCGGACGCTGGTGAAGCAGGCGGTCGGCAACCGCTGACGGCCGTTGCCGCAAGGAGCGGGAAGTCGGCCCGGCCGACTTCCCGCTCCGGGGGAGACACCGCGTCAGAGCTCGGTCCGGCGGCGCCGGATGACCACGACGAGATCGACGGCGGCGAACAGGGTGAGCAGGCCCATCACGACCGCGAAGCCGGTGAGGGTGCCGCTGCTCGGGGCCCCGTACGACGGGGAGTTGGCCGCCCAGACCGCGAAGGCCACCGTCGCGATCGCGAACAGCGGGGTGAAGGTGAGCGACAGCAGGTAGCGGAGCTTGAGGTCGCTGCGGGCGGTCGAGGGCTCGGTGCCGCTGCGCCAGCGCCGCGGGGTCGTGGTGCGCATGTCCGTTCACCTCCCGGCCGCACGGGTGCGGGCTACGATTCCAGCGTACGTCCGAGGGACGGGCCGGGGAGGGGCGATGACGGGATCGGGCGGGGAACGACCGGGGGCCGGCGGCGGCGATCAGGGGGGCGCGGGCCACGCCTGGGACGGGCCGGAGGGGGACGCCGAGGGCTACGCGGGACTGCGGATCGAGCGGGCGCGGGAGCTGGCCCGGCGGCACGGGTGGGCCTCGGTCCGGGTGCTGGAGCCGGACGCGATGATCACCATGGAGTACCGGGAGGGGCGGCTCAACCTCGCGGTGCGCGACGGCGTGGTGGAGCGTAGCTGGGAGGGGTGAGGCGCCGTACCGGGCCGTTGACCCGGCCGTCGTTCATCGGTTCCGGACGTCCCGGCGGCTCCGGCTCCCGCTTCGGTTTCGGCTCCGGCTCCGGCGCCTGCGGCTGGTGATCCACTCCTCGGCCGTGGTGACGAGCGGCTCCAGCAGCGGCAGCGAGAGCAGCACCAGCAGTCCGGCGGCCCAGCCGGCCAGGACGTCGGTGACCCAGTGGGTGCCCAGGTAGACGGTGGTCAGGCCGATCGAGCAGGCGGTGGCGGCGGCGATCAGCGCGCCGGTGCGGCGCCAGCGGACGGCGAGGTAGGCCAGCACACCCCAGGTGACGACGGCGTTGGCGGTGTGGCCGGACGGGAAGATCGTGCCGCCGGAGAAGAGCTCGGGGGAGCCGACGTACTGGGCGTAGTGCGGGCCGAGCCGGCCGGTGACGATCTTGACGGCGCCGACGGTGACGTTGAGCAGCAGCAGGGCGACGCCCATCACCAGGAGCGGGCGCAGCCGGCCGAGCCGGTGGGCGCGCCAGGCGAGCCAGGCGAAGGCGGCGATCGCGGAGGGGCCGCGCTGGCCGGCCACCACCCAGGTGCCGAGCAGCGGCTCCAGGCCGGGCCAGCGCTCGTAGGGGCGCAGCAGGCGGACCGACCAGTCGAGGTCGACGAGGGCGGTGTTGAGGAGTACACCGGCGAGTACCAGCAGGTAGCAGGCGCAGGTGGCGAGGAGCAGGAGCGCGCGGCGGCGGCTCATCGGGGGCCAGCCGGGCTCGGCGGTGGCCGGGCCGAGCGGCGCGGGGCCGTCCGGGGCCGGGCGCACGGGCCGGTCCGGGGCCGGCCGGCCGGGGCGGCGGGAGGTGTTCTCCGGGCCCTGCTTCGGGAATTGCCGGGAGGCACTCGGGGCTTGCACGGGGGTGACCCTACCCATCCGTCCGGTGCCATTTCGGGGGTAATTGTCATTTCCCCGGGAAATCGACAATCCGGTCGGCAGGGGATGGTCCGGGGAGTGATTTCGGCTAATCCCCGATCGAAAGTCCGTGTGGTGTTCGAATCATCCTTCAAAAGGCTCGGTAAAAAGAACGGGGCGGCCGGCCGGTCCGCCCGGCCGCCCGCCCCATGGTCACCCTGTGTAGGTTCCGTGCCCAGTAGAGGGGTCAGTCGAGGGGGCCGCCCGCGACGTAGATCACCTGACCGGACACGAAGCCGGCGCCCTCGCTCGCGAGGAAGGAGATGGTGTGGGCCACATCCTCAGGCAGACCGACCCGCTGGACCGGGATCTGAGAGGCTGCGGCCCGCTTGAAGTCTTCGAAGTCCATGCCGACCCGGGCCGCGGTGGCCGCGGTCATGTCCGTGGCGATGAAGCCCGGGGCCACGGCGTTGGCGGTGACGCCGAACTTGCCGAGCTCGATGGCCAAAGTCTTGGTGAAGCCCTGCAGGCCCGCTTTGGCGGCCGAGTAGTTGGCCTGGCCGCGGTTGCCCTGGGCGGACGAGGAGGACAGGTTGACGATGCGGCCGAAACCCGCGTCCACCATGTGCTTCTGCACCGCGCGGGTCATCAGGAAGGCGCCGCGCAGGTGGACGTTCATGACCGTGTCCCAGTCGGACTCGGACATCTTGAAGAGCAGGTTGTCGCGGAGCACTCCGGCGTTGTTGACCAGGACGACGGGGGCGCCGAGCTCGGCCACCACGCGGTCCACGGCGGCCTGGACCTGCCCGGCGTCCGAGACGTCGGCGCCGACCGCGAGGGCCCGGCCGCCCGCGGCGGTGATCCGGTCGACGGTGTCCTTGCCGGCCGCCTCGTCCAGGTCGAGGACGGCGACCGCGTAGCCGTCGGCGGCCAGTCGGAGGGCGGTGGCGGCGCCCAGGCCGCGTCCGGCGCCGGTGACGACGGCGACCCGGGGGGTGCTCTGCTCGGTCATGCTCGCTCTCGTCTCTCTCAGGATTTTCCCAGGGAAGGGCGTCCCCGGGTGACGCTGGCCACACCCTACCGGCGAGTAGGAAGGGCGGCCAGAGCGGAGACGCGCAGGTGACGGTGGGTAAGGACCGACCGGTCGGCTTTCTGCTGAGAACGGGTTACCGAGAAGGCGTGGCGGCGCGTAAATATGCCAATGTTGCCGAACCTGCGTCTACTATCCGCCCCTGCCTGCCAGCGAGGGCCAGCCGTTTGTATAGTGTCCGCCAGCAGCCACCGGCTGCACGGCTGGAGCGCCCTCCCTCATAGCGGGACGCCCACTCGCCGTTACTGCCCCACCCGGGTGTCCCACACACACCGGGTGTGACATCGGGACGGATACATGGTGCTGGGGGAGATCCCGACGACCCGCGTGTCTGCGCGACTGCAGCAGTCGCCCGGACACCTCATCCGCGTTGCACAGCAGGTCCACACGCGACTGTGGTCCGAACACGTCGGAGCCGATCTCACGGCTCCGCAGTTCGCCGTCCTGCTGGTCCTCGCGCTGGAACCGGGCGCGGACCAGAGGACGGTCGGCGAGCGTGCCTCGCTCGACAAGGCCACGATGGCGGAGATGGTCGCGCGGCTGGTCCGCCGCGGCTTGGTGCTGAGAAGGCGCGACCCGGCCGACGGCCGGCGCAAACTCCTCGCTCTGTCGCAGAGCGGGGCCCAGGCGGTGCGCGAGGCCACCGGAGGCGTGGTCCGCGTGCAGCGCACCCTGTTCGAGCCGCTCGGCGCGGACGAGCAGGTCGAGATCGTCCGGGTGATGGCCAAGATAGCCAGGCTGGAGCCCGCGGCGGTCGTGTACAGCGACGCGCGGCCGATACTGGACGCCCAGCGGGCGATCGGTTACCTGATCAGGGTGAGCCAGCAGGTGCACACCAAGCTCTGGTCGGAGCACGTCGGTGCGGAGCTCACCGCTCCGCAGTACGCGGTGCTCGACGCGCTGGAGCTGGAACCGGGCGCGGACCAGCGCACGGTCGGCGAGCTGGCCTCGCTGGACAAGGCCACGATGGCCGAGATGGTGAGCCGTCTCGTCCGCCGCGGTCTGGTGCAGCGCCGCCGCGACCCCTCGGACGGGCGGCGCAACCTGCTCTCGCTCTCGCCGGCGGGACAGGACCTGCTGCACCGCTCGGCGGCCGGCGTCGCCAAGGTCCAGCAGCTGCTGCTGGCGCCGCTGGACGAGCACGAGCACGCTCCGGCGCTCGCGCTGATCGGCAAGGCCGCCAGGCTCTAGCCTCCGCCCTTTTGAGCTCCAGCCAAAACGATTCGCCAACGTACGGACGATCCCGGGTCAGGGGTCGGGTCGGACGGGGGTGGGTCGGGGAGGGTTTCGGGCTCGTGTCGTAGTGATCGTGTGCTTGTGTGCTCACATATTTGCGGCACGAGTCCCTTCCGGGCATGTCGAAGACCGCCCACTCCTCAACGGGGTGGGCGGTCTTTCGATATGACCGCTGGTCCGGTGGCTACGGGTTCCCGGTCAGGGACGCCTGGCTACGGGTGCCCGGCGTCCCGGCCTCGGGGCCTCGCGGCCGGGCGGGGCTCAGTTCCAGTCGAAGCCCTGCGGGTCCGGGCCGATGCGCTCGCCGGTGGCGACGCCGGCGATCGCGGCGAGGTCCTCCGCGTCGAGCTCGAAGCCGGTCACGTCCAGGTTCTCCCGGATGCGGGAGGGGGTGACCGACTTCGGGATCGCGATGATGCCGCTCTGCAGGTGCCAGCGGAGCACGACCTGGGCGACCGTGCGGCCGTGCTTCTCGGCGATCTTCACCAGCGCCGGCTCGGCGAGCAGGTCCTTGCCCTGGCCCAGCGGGCTCCACGCCTCCGTGGCGATGCCGTGCTCGGCGTGGAAGGCGCGCAGCTCCGTCTGCGGGAAGTACGGGTGCAGCTCGACCTGGTTGAGCGCCGGGACGACCGAGGCCTCGTCGACCAGGCGGGTCAGCTGCTCGGGGCCGAAGTTCGAGACGCCGATGGAGCGGGCCCGGCCGTCGGCCTTGAGCTGCTCCAGCGCCTTCCAGACGTTCGGGTAGGTGCCGTGCATCGGGCGCGGCCAGTGGATCAGGTAGAGGTCGACGTACTCCAGGCCGAGCTTGGCCAGCGAGGCGTCGAACTCGCGCAGGACCGCGTCCCGGCCCTGCGCGCCGGACCAGTCGCGGGTGCCGGAGTTCCACAGCTTCGTGGTGATGTAGAGGTCCTCGCGGGCCACGCCGCCGGCCAGCGCCTCGGTGACGGCCTGGCCGGTGCCCGTCTCGTTCTCGTAGATCGCCGCGGTGTCGATCGAGCGGTAGCCCGCCTCGATGGCGGCGCGGACGGCCGGGGTGGCCTCCGCGTCCGGGACCTGCCACACGCCGAAGCCGAGCTGCGGGATCCGCGTGCCGTCGTTCAGGGTCACGGTGGGGATGTTGCTCACGGGAAGGGGTGCCCTCCTGGTCGACCATGGGTTCCAGTGGGGCAACCGGAACTCATGGAGTGTTTGTTCCCGCCGTTCGGGTGAACCTTCCGGGGCCGCGGGCCGTCCGGGCGGGGAACCGCGGGGGCGGGCCCGGAAAACCTGTTGCGCGGATCACACCGGGGTTGGCAGGCTCGCGGCCATGACCTCCTGAGACACGGGCCCTTCGTGCCCTCCCCAGTCAGCCCCGGCCGCTGCCGGGCGCGTTTCCGTCGCCGTGGCCCGCGCCGCCCGTGGCGCGCGGCGCCTCGAACCATCCCGAAGCCTCCCGGACCGTGCGCACCGCGGACTGCTCGCCGCAGGCCGCGTGCCGCCGAACCGGCGTGCCGCCGTTTCGCGTGCCGCCGCTCCGCGCGCCGACCGGGCCACCCCAGGACCGTCCCCCGAACCACCGGCATCGGAGTGTCATGCCGCTCGCACCCCTCCCCCTGGCCGATCCCGGCCGCCCCGACCTCTCCTCACCCCTCGCCTTCCTGCGCTGGCTCCAGCGCGCCCAGCGGCGCGGGCAGGTGCTCTCCACCTGCTGGGCGCTGCTGGAGATGGGCGGTCAGGCCGCCCTGCCCGTACCGCTCGGACACGGCGTCCAGGCCGCCGTGGACGGCGACGCGGGCGGGATCTGGCGGGCCGGCGCCCTCGTGGTGCTGCTCGCCGCCGTCGCCTCGCTCGGCACCGTCCTGCTGCACCGCCAGGCGGTCTGGAACTGGATCCACGCCGCCACCCACGTACGGCAGTTGGTCGCCCGGCAGGCCTCGCACCTCGGCGCCGGGCTGTCCCGGCGGATCGCCACCGGCGAGGTCGTCGCGGTCGGCAGCGGGGACGTCGAGCGGATCGGCTGGTACGTCGAGCTCGTCGCCCGCGTCCGGGCCGCGGTGATCGTCTGGCTGGCGGTCAGCGCGGTCGTGCTGGTGACCGAGCCGGTGCTCGGCCTCGGCGTGCTGCTCGGCGTGCCGGTGCTCGCGGCCTCCGTCTGGCCGCTGATCGGGCCGTTCGAGCGGCGCTACGAGAAGCAGCGCGCGCTCGGCGGCAAGGCCACCGAACTGGCCGCCGACACCGTCGCCGGGCTGCGGGTGCTGCGCGGCATCGGCGGCGAAGAACTGTTCCTGGAGCGCTACCGCGCGGCCTCCCAGAAGGTCCGCGCCGCGGCCGTCCGCTCGGCCCGGCTGTGGTCCCTGATGCAGGCCCAACAGGTGCTGCTGCCGGGCCTGTTCGTCGTCGGGGTCACCTGGTACGGGGCCCGGCTGGCGGCCTCCGGGGAACTCGCCGTCGGCACCCTGATCGCCGTGTACGGCGCGACCGCCTTCCTGGCGGCGCCGCTGCGGATCCTCGGCGAGGCCGCGCACGCCTGGAGCGTGGCCCGGGTCTCCGCGGGCCGGGCCGTCCGGGTGCTCTCGCTGCGCCGGACCAGCGGCGCGGCCGAGGCCGCGCTCACCCGGCCGGGCACCTGCGACCTGCACGATCCGGTGACGGGGCTGACCGCGCGGGCCGGCGAGCTGACCGCCGTGGTCTGCGGCGATCCGGACTTCGCCGGAGCGCTCGCCGAGCGGCTCGGCGGGCACGTCCCGACGGCCGAGGAGGAACGGCAGCCCTCCGCCCGGCTCGGCGGGACGGAGCTGGACGCGGTGCCGCTGGCCGAGGCGAGAGCCGCGGTGCTGGTCCACGACAAGGAGCCGGTACTGCTCTCCGGCACACTGGCCGGGCTGTTCGACATCCCGTCCTCGGGCCGGGTCCCGGTCGCCGAGGCGCTCGCGGCCGCCCGCTCCGACGACGTGCTGGAGGCCCTGGTGGAGGGCTCGCCGGAGTGCGGGGGAGACCCGATGCGCGCCCGGATCACCGAGCGCGGCCGGTCGCTGTCCGGCGGCCAGCGCCAGCGCCTCGCACTGGCCCGCGCGCTGCTGGCCGACCCGCCGGTGCTCGTCCTGGACGAGCCCACCAGCGCGGTCGACGCCCACACCGAGTCGCGGATCGCCACCGGGCTGCGCGACGTCCGGGCCGGGCGCACCACCGTGGTGTTCGCGACCAGCCCGCTGCTGCTCGACCAGGCGGACCGGGTGGTGCTGGTCCGCGACGGCCGGGCGGTCGTGGCCGGGCGGCACCGCGAGCTGATGCGGACCGAGCCCGCGTACCGGTCGGTGGTCACCCGTGACGAGGAGGCCGCGCCCGGGGCTCCTGCCCGGGGCGAGGCCGTTGCGGGGAAGACCGTTGCGGGGGCGGCCGCCCGGGGCGGGGAGACCGTGCCCGGGGCGGAGGCGGCTTCCGTGGGGGCCGGGGAGGGGGCCGCGTGAGCACGTCCGTCAACCGTCCTGCGAACAACTGTGCTGCGAACAACTGTCCTGCGAAGCCAGCGAGGAGTACGTCATGAAGCCCCCTCTGCATCAGGAGCAGGGGCCGGCCGCCACCCTGCCGGTCGGCTCGCCGGCCGCCGTGCGCGCGTACCTGCGGCTGCTCGCGCGGCGCCACCGCACGGCCTTCTCCGGGGTGGTGGCGCTGCACTCGGTGGCCACGCTCGCCGGGCTGGTCGGGCCGTGGGTGCTCGGCGGGCTGGTCGAGTCGCTGGCCCCGGACGGTGCGCGGGCCTCCCTCGGGGTGGCCGTCGCCTGGTACCTGCTGGCGCTGGCGGTGCAGTCCGCCTTCACCGGCTGGTCCCGGATGCGCGGCGCGATCCTCGGCGAGCGGGTCCTCGCCGACCTGCGCGAGGACTTCCTGGTCCGCTCGGTCGCGCTGCCCACCGGCGTCCTGGAGCGGGCCGGCACCGGCGACCTCGTCTCCCGGGGCACCACGGACATCGACCGGCTGGACAAGTCCGTGCGCGAGGCGGTGCCCGAACTCGCGGTCGCCGTCGTGTCGTTGCTGCTGGTCCTCGGCGCGCTGCTGGTCACCTCGCCGCTGCTCGCGCTCACCTCCCTGGTCGGGCTGCCGTTGCTGCTGGCCAGCTCCCGCTGGTACTTCCGGCGCGCGCCGCAGTCCTACCGCAACGAGTCGGCCGGGTACGCCGCGGTGAACACCGTGCTCGCCGAGACGGTGGACGCCGGGCGGACGGTCGAGGCGCTGCGCCTGGGCGACCAGCGGGTCCGCCTGACCGACCGCAAGCTGCGCGAGTGGCTGGCCTGGGAGCGGTACACGCTGTGGCTGCGCTCGGTGTGGTTCCCGACCGTCGACGCGGTCTACGCCTCGGCGGTGCTGGCCACGCTGGTGCTCGGCGGACTGTTCACCCTCCGCGGCTGGATCACCGTCGGCCAGCTGACCACCGGGGTGCTGTACGCCCAGATGCTCACCGGCCCGGTCGACCTGATCCTGCGCTGGTACGACGAGCTGCAGATCGGGCAGGCCTCGCTGGCCCGGCTGGTCGGCGTCCGCGAGGTGCCGGAGCACGAGGGCGACGAGGGCGCGCGCCCGGACGGCCGCCGGGTCGAGGCCACGGACGTGCGGTTCGGCTACCGCGAGGGCGCGGACGTCCTGCACGGGATCAGCCTGGACGTCGCCCCGGGCAGCCGGGTGGCGCTGGTCGGGCCGTCCGGGGCGGGCAAGTCCACCCTCGGGCGGCTGCTGGCCGGGATCTACGCGCCCGGCCGGGGCAGCGTCACGCTCGGCGGCGCGGCGCTCGCGCGGATGCCGGCCGAGCGGGTCCGGGCCGAGGTGGCGCTCGTCAACCAGGAGCACCACGTCTTCGTGGGTACGCTGCGGGACAACCTGCGGCTGGCCGCGCCCGGGGCCGATGACACCGAGCTGAGGGCCGCGCTCGACGCGGTGGATGCCGGTGCCTGGGTGGACGCCCTCCCGGAGGGCCTGGACACCGAGGTCGGCTCCGGCGGCGCCGTGCTGACCCCGCCGCAGGCCCAGCAACTGGCCCTGGCCCGGCTGGTGCTGGCCGATCCGCACACCCTCGTGCTGGACGAGGCCACCTCGCTGCTCGACCCGCGCGCCGCCCGGCACCTGGAGCGCTCGCTCTCCCGGGTGCTGGAGGGGCGGACGGTCATCGCCATCGCGCACCGGCTGCACACCGCGCACGACGCCGACGTGATCGCGGTGGTCGAGGGCGGGCGGATCAGCGAGTACGGCAGCCACCCGGAGCTGGTCGCGGCCGGCGGTCCGTACGCGGCGCTGTGGCGCTCCTGGCGGGACGAGCGGTAGTGCCGGTCAGGTCCGGGGTCGTCAGGTCCGGGGTCGTCAGGTCCGGAGCGTTCCGGTCCCGCGCGGCGAGCGCAGGGCCCGGAACGCCCCAAACCCGCACGGGGCCGGATTGCCCCGTGCGGGTTACTCCACCCGCACGGAAGGGCGCGTAACCGGGCAAAACGGGGTCCGGGCCCGCAGACTGCTCCGGTGACCAAAGTTTCAGGCGGCTCGTCCGGCCCCCAGCGCAGCGAGATCGGCGGGATCCCCACCCGGTACATCGGGATCGGCGTCATCGTCATCCTCGCGGTGTGGTTCCTGTTCGCCAACCTCGACAAGGTGAAGATCCAGTTCTGGGTCTTCACCGTCACCGCGCCGCTGTGGATCGCCCTGCTGGCCACCCTGCTCGCGGGCGGCGCGCTGGGCTGGCTGCTGAAGGGGCGGCGCGCCCGGTGACCACCGACCCCGGGCCCGCGCAGGGCGGCGCGTCCGGTTTCGCGCCGCTGATCGAGATGCGCGGCGTCAACAAGCACTTCGGGGACCTGCACGTCCTGCAGGACATCGAGCTGACGGTCGGCCGCGGCGAGGTCGTCGTGGTGATCGGACCCTCCGGTTCCGGCAAGTCCACGCTCTGCCGGGCCATCAACCGGCTGGAGCCGATCGAGGGCGGCACCATCCTGATCGACGGCGAGCCGCTGCCCGAGGAGGGCAAGGGGCTGGCCCGGTTGCGGGCCGAGGTCGGAATGGTGTTCCAGTCCTTCAACCTGTTCGCGCACAAGACGGTGCTGCAGAACGTCTCGCTCGCCCAGATCAAGGTGCGCGGCCGGCCGAGGGCGGAGGCGGATGCCAAGTCCCGGACGCTGCTGGAGCGGGTCGGGCTGGCCGATCAGGCCGGCAAGTACCCGGCGCAGCTGTCCGGTGGCCAGCAGCAGCGCGTGGCGATCGCCCGCGCGCTGGCGATGGACCCGAAGGCGCTGCTGTTCGACGAGCCCACCTCGGCGCTCGACCCCGAGATGATCAACGAGGTGCTGGACGTCATGCGCCAGCTCGCCCACGAGGGCATGACGATGGTCGTCGTCACGCACGAGATGGGCTTCGCCCGGGCCTCGGCGAACCGGGTGGTCTTCATGGCGGACGGCCGGATCGTCGAGGACCGCGCCCCGGAGGCGTTCTTCAGCGCTCCCGAGAGCGAGCGCGCCCGGGACTTCCTCTCCAAGATCCTGAAGCACTGAGGCGGCGCCGGTGATGAGGAAGGCCGTTACGAGGAAGGCCGTGACGACGAGGGCGGCGGAGAAGGCCGGGACGAGGAAGGCTGGGACGACGAGGGCCGGGGCGAGGAAGGGCGGGGCCGCCGCCGCGTTGGTGCTCGCCGTGCTGGTGGCGGGCTGCGGCAAGGCCGGCACCCCGCCGCCCAAGGGCCCGCAGCCCAGCGCCCTGCCCAGCTACCAGGTGCAGGACGCCGCCGCGATCACCGGCTCGCCCACCCTGAACGCGGCCCGCGGCCGCGGCCACCTGGTGGTCGGTGCCAAGGAGGACCAGCCGTACCTGGGGCAGAAGAACCCGGCCACCGGCGTGTACTCGGGCTTCGACATCGAGATCGCCAAGATGGTCGGGGCCTCGCTCGGGTTCGCGCCGGACCGGATCCAGTTCAAGACCATCGCCTCGGCCAACCGCGAGACCGCGCTGCAGAACGGCCAGGTGGACTACTACGTCGGCACCTACACCATCAACGACAACCGCAAGAAGCTGGTCGGCTTCGCCGGCCCGTACTTCGTCGCCGGGCAGTCGCTGCTGGTGCGCAAGAACGACAACAGCATCCACGGCCCGCAGGACCTGGACGGCAAGAAGGTGTGCTCGGCGGCGGGCTCGACCCCGTACCAGCGGATCCAGTCGAAGTACCCGAAGGCGAAGCTGATCGGCTACGACACCTACTCGGCCTGCGTGGACAACCTGATCACCGGCCAGGTCGACACCGTCACCACGGACAACGCGATCCTGCTGGGCTACGCGGCGAAGGTGCCGGACGAGCTCAAGGTCGTCGGACCGCTGTTCTCGACGGAGCCGTACGGGATCGGGACGCCGAAGAACGACACCGTGCTGCGGTACGCGCTGGACGATGCCCTGGCCCAGCACGAGCAGAACGGCGACTGGAAGAAGGCGTTCGACGCGACCCTCGGCCTCTCCGGGGAGCCCGCGCCGACCCCGCCGCAGATCGACCGGTACTGAGAGGGGCCGCGCCGTGAAAACGCTGACCGACAACTGGTCGACCTACTGGGACGGGTTCCTCGGCACGCTCTCGCTGTTCGCGGTGAGCGCCGTGCTGTCGCTGGTGCTGGGCGTGCTGATCGCGAGCTTCCGGGTCTCGCCGGTGAAGCCGCTGCGGATCTTCGGCACGGCGTGGGTGACGATCCTGCGCAACACCCCGCTGACCCTGCTGTTCTTCATCGTGGTGCTGGGCCTGCCGCGGTTCGACATCACGCTGCCCTTCTACACGTTCGCGGTGCTCGCGCTCGGCTGCTACACCTCGGCGTTCGTCTGCGAGGCGATGCGGTCGGGCGTCAACACCGTGCCGCTCGGTCAGGGCGAGGCGGCGCGCAGCCTGGGCATGACCTTCGGGCAGACGATGGGGCTCGTGGTGCTGCCGCAGGCCTACCGCTCGGTGGTCGCGCCGATCGGCAGCGTGCTGATCGCGCTGGCGAAGAACACGGCGATCGCCGGCTCCTTCAGCGTCACCGAGCTGCTGGGCACCTACCGGACCATCAACGAGCTGGGCTACAGCATCGTCTGGACGTTCGTCTGGATCGCCGTCGGCTACCTGATCATCACCCTGGCCATCAGTGCCGTCTTCAACCTGCTCGAACGACGACTGGCGGTGTCGCGATGACCGTTGAATCCTCGGCGCTGTACGACATCCCCGGCCCGAAGGCGCTCGCCCGGCACCGGACGTACGGCGTGGTCGCGCTGGTGCTGATCGCGGGGCTGATCGGGTGGGTCGTCTACATGCTGTTCCACACCCACCAGTTCACGTACGCGAAGTGGGAGCCGTTCGAGTACCGCGGCGTCCAGGACCTGCTGCTGCGCGGGCTCGGCAACACGCTGCAGGCGTTCGGCTGGACGGTGCTGTTCGCGCTGCCGTTCGGGGCGCTGTTCGCGGCCGGGCGGCTGTCGGACCACCGGGTGGTGCGCTGGTTCTCCACGCTGGTGGTCGAGTTCTTCCGGGCCATGCCGCTGCTGGTGATGATCTTCTTCGTCTTCGTCGCGCTGAAGGTGCAGCCGCTCTGGGCGCTGGTGGCCGGGCTGGTGCTGTACAACGGCTCGGTGCTGGCCGAGGTGTTCCGCGCCGGCGTGC
The DNA here is from genome assembly GCF_042887525.1 of Kitasatospora sp. NPDC057936. Lineage (NCBI taxonomy): Bacteria > Bacillati > Actinomycetota > Actinomycetes > Kitasatosporales > Streptomycetaceae > Kitasatospora > Kitasatospora sp. NPDC057936. The sequence continues at coordinate 44,696 of NZ_JBHVPD010000008.1, read as the reverse complement.
TCGCCGTGCCGAAGGGGCAGCGGGAGGCGGCGTACGCGCTCGGGCTGCGCAAGACCCAGGTGATGACCTACGTGCTGGTGCCGCAGGCCAACCGGGCGATGCTGCCGGCGATCATCAGCCAGCTGGTGGTCGCGCTCAAGGACACCTCGCTCGGCTTCCTCATCACCTACGAGGAGTTCCTGCACGCGGGCAAGCTGATCGCCACCAACCTCGACTACGACCTCCCGTTCATCCCCGTGGTGATCGTGATCGCGCCGATCTACATCGGGATGTGCCTGCTGCTCTCCTGGCTCGCCCGGTGGGTCGAGCGGCGCAGCCGGCGCAGCCCGAGCGTGCGGGGCGGGGCGCCGGTGGCGAAGGCGGGGGTGGCGCTGGGGCTGCCGCCGTCGGCGCAGCAGTGAGGCGGGTGACGCGGGTGACGCGGGTGACGCGGGGCGGCGGCCAGGGGGTGGTGGAGCGGTCGCGCCGGGGTGGGTCCGCCGTGCCGGTGTGGCGGCTGGTTCGCGACTGAACCATAGGTGTGCTCGGGGTCAGGCCCGGAACCTCCAATTTCCTCTTATGATTGCGGAGGCTGGAGGCAGACGACCGGGCGGAGGGGCCATGGAGCCGGTGTTCGACTCGCGGCACATCAGGACGTTCCACGAGGTGGTCAGGGCCGGGTCCTACTCGGCGGCGGCCCGCGAACTCGGCTACACCCAGCCCGCCATCACCCAGCAGATGAAGGCGCTCGAACGCACCGTCGGCGTCCCCCTGTTCACCCGCGCCGGACGCGGACTGCGCCTCACCGAGGCCGGCGAGGCGCTCTCCCGGCACGCCGAGGTGATCCTCGGCAGCCTCTCCGCCGCCCAGCAGCAGCTCGCCGCGCTCGCCCGGCTGCGCACCGGGCGCGTGCGGGTCTGCGCGTTCCCGAGCGCCAACGCGACCCTGATACCGCAGGCGATGGCGCGACTGCTCGACGAGCACCCGGGCGTGCGGGTCGAGCTCCTGGAGGCCGAGCCGCCGGACTCCGTCCAGCGGCTGCTGCGGGGGGAGTGCGACATCGCGTTGGCCTTCCGCTACCCCGGCGCCCCGGCCGATGTGCCGGAGGGGCTGGACGAGATTCCGCTGATGGAGGACCTGCTCACGGTGCTGCTGCCGGTCGGGCACCCGCTCGGGCGCCGGCATGCCGTGCGGCTCGTCGACCTCGACCGCGAGCGGTGGATCGCCGGGTGCCCGCGCTGCCGGGCGAACCTGCTGCACGTGTGCGCGGAGGAGGGCTTCGCGCCGGACATCGTCTTCTCGACGGACGACAACCTCGCGGTGCAGAGCCTCGTCGCGGCCGGCGTCGGGATCGCGCTGATGCCGGCCCTCGTGCTCTCCTTCATGTGCCACCGCAAGGTCACCGGGCGGGCCGTCGAGCCGCACCTACGGCGGCACGTGAGTGCGTACGTGCTGCGCGAGCACCGGCGGATCCCGGCCACCGCGCTGGTGCTGGACCACCTGCGGCAGGCGGCCGCGAGCCGGGTGGGGTGCTGAGCCCGGTCCCGGTGCACTGCCGGCCGTCGGCTGGTGAAGACGGGTTCCCGGGTTCGCCATCGGGGGGAAGATCGCCTGCGGACTTATAAGCGCACGTTGGAATACCGCTTACGATCCCTCGTTGGACGTGATAGGTCCGCTTGGCCGAACCTGCTGGCATGACAGCCCCAGCCACGGTCGACAGCGACCGTCTCACCGAGCGGATGAACGCCCTCATCGGCGAGATCCGCGCCGTCGTCGACCGCGGCCTGCCGCCGGAGCTCACGGCGTACCTGGTCGGCGAACGCCTCGCCCCCCACCTGTCGGCCGACCCCGACGGCCCCGGCGCCCTGCTCACCCCCGCCCAGTGCGAGGCCGACCCCGCCCGCTACCGGCAGCACGTCGTGCACGCCGAGGAGGACGGCAGTTTCTCCGTCGTCGCCCTCGTCTGGCTGCCCGGCCAGCAGACCCCGATCCACGACCACGTCTCCTGGTGCGTCGCCGGCGTCCACCAGGGGCAGGAGAGCGAGATCCGCTACCGGCTCATCTCCGACGGCCGCACCGCCCGGCTCGTGGAGACCGAGCACGTGGCCGGACCGGCCGGCACCGTCGCCGCCTTCGCCCCGCCCGGTGACATCCACCTCGTGCGCAACGCGTGCAGCACCACCGCCATCTCCATCCACGTGTACGGCGCCGACGTCTCGCGCCTCGGCACCAGCATCCGGCGCGTCTACCGGCTGCCCGCCGACGGGCAGCGGTGAGCGTGGCGTGGCGCTGACCCTCCGGGAGCGGACCACCCGGGAGCGGACCACCCGCACCCGCACCCGCTCCCTCCCCCCGCTGGGCGGCGACGCCCCCGGCCTGCTCCTCGCGGCCGCGGGCGTCGGCGCCGCGCTCGCCGTCCACGCGGCCGTGCCGGCCGTGCCCAAGCTCACCGCCGCCGTCGTGCTCGGCATGGCGGCGGCCCACCTGCCCGGGCTGCGCCCGGTCGTGCGCGGCGTGGCGCGGCCCGGCCTGTCCACGGCCGGCAAGCGGCTGATGCGGCTCGGGATCGTGCTGCTCGGCCTCAAGCTCAGCCTCGGCGACGTGCTCGGCCTCGGCTGGGCCACCGTCGCCATGGTGATCACCGTCGTCGCGGCCACCTTCGGCGGCACGCTGTGGCTCGGGCGCAGGCTCGGGCTGCCGGGGGACCAGCCACTGCTGATCGCCACCGGCTACTCGATCTGCGGCGCCTCGGCGATCGGCGCGGTCAGCCAGGCCTCCGGCAGTGACGAGGAGGACGTCGCCGCCTCGGTCGCGCTCGTGACGCTGTGCGGCACGCTCGCGATCGCCGTGCTGCCGCTGCTCCAGCACCCGCTCGGGCTCGGCGAGGTGGAGTTCGGGCGCTGGGTCGGCGCGAGCGTGCACGACGTCGGGCAGGTCGTCGCCACCGCGCAGACCGGCGGGCCCGGAGCGCTGCGCGAGGCCGTCCTGGTCAAGCTGATGCGGGTGGTGCTGCTGGCGCCGCTGGTCGCCGGGGTCGCGGTCGCGGTGCGGCGCAGGCAGCGGTGGAACAAAGAGAACATTGCTGGACTAACTGCTAAAGAGTCGGTCAAAAGCGACACCCGGCCGCCGATCGTCCCGCTGTTCGTCGCGGGCTTCCTCGCGATGATCGTCCTGCGGACCACCGGAGTGCTGCCCGAGCGGGCGCTGACCGTGGCCGGGGACGCCCAGGAGCTGCTGCTCGCCGCCGCGTTGTTCGGTCTCGGCAGCGCCGTCCACCTGCCGACCATGGTCCGCACCGGCGGGCGGATCGCCCTGCTCGGCCTCGGCTCCTGGGTGATGGTCGCGGGGGTCTCGTACGCCGGAGTGCTGCTCACGACCTGAGGAAAACGGCTGCTGGCACGGTGACGACCTTGGGTATTGTCGGGCGGGTAGTGGTCCTGCGGGACCGTCCCGCACCCGAGTCCGCCGAGGAACGCGCATGCCGACCGCACTGCCCGAACGGAACGACCGCGACGCCGTGGTCACGCTCGACCGGCGCGAGGGTCCGTTCGGCGAGGTGGTGCTGCGCCGGCGCGGGCCGGACTTCGAGATCATCGCCAACGGCTGCTTCCTGATGGACACCGCCGACGGCCGCTCGGAGCGGCTGCTGATCCAGGCCGCGCTCGACGAGCTCGACCGCGCGGGCGGAGCCGCCGGGCGGCCGTCCGTGCTGATCGGCGGGCTCGGCGTCGGCTTCTCGCTCGCCTACGCGGTCGCCGAGCCGCGCTGGGGGCGGATCGCGATCGTCGAGCGCGAGACCGCGATCATCGACTGGCACCGGACCGGGCCGCTCGGCGCCTTCTCCGGCGGCGCGCTGGAGGACGAGCGGGTCGAGGTGCTCCACACCGACCTGCTGGAGTACCTCGCCGCCGCCGACGGCGAGCGGTACGACGCGCTGTGCCTCGACATCGACAACGGGCCGGACTGGACCGTCACCGACGGCAACGCGCCCCTGTACGGGGCCGACGGGCTCGCGGTGCTGTGGCACCGGCTCCGGCCGGGCGGGGTGCTGGCGGTCTGGAGCGCCCAGCCCTCGGCGGCGTTCGACGAGGCGCTGCGGGCGGCTGGGTTCTCGGACGTCGCTTCGCACGAGGTCCCCGTCTCCCGGGGAGTGCCGGACGTGGTGCACCTGGCGCGGCGCGCGGGCTGATCCGGCTCGGGTCGGGCGGGGTCCGATCGTTCGTTTCGGTGCTGTGGGGCTGAGGAGTTGGGCATGGCGGAGGACGGGACGCCGTCGGGGCGGATCCTGGCGGAGCTCCGACGGCGGATCGCCTCGGGGGAGTTGGCGCCCGGGGAGCGCGTGCCGTCCACCAGGGCGATCACCCGGGAGTGGGGGGTCGCGATGGCCACGGCCACCAAGGTGCTGAGCCGGCTGCGGGAGGAAGGGCTGGTCCGGGCGGTGCCCGGGGTCGGGACGGTGGTGGCGGGGGGTCCTGTTGCTGCTGGTCCGTCGGCCGCCCTCGCGGCTCCGGGCGGCTCGACCGGACCTTCGGGGACGGCTGTTGCGCGGCGGGCGGCGCGGGGTGGGGACCGGGTCGCGGAGCGGGGTGGAGACCGGGAGCTGTCCCGGGAGCGGATCGTCACGACGGCCGTGCGGGTGGCGGACGAGGAGGGGATCGCGGCGCTGTCGATGCGGCGCATCGCGACCGACCTCGGTGTGGCGACGATGTCGCTCTACCGCCATGTGCCGGGCAAGGACGAGCTGTTGAGGCTCATGACGGACCGGGTCTTCGGCGAGGAGCCGCTGCCCGATCCGCTGCCGGCGGGGTGGCGGGAGGCGCTGGAGACGGTCGCCCGGTTGCAGTGGCGGATCTACCGGCGGCACCCGTGGCTGGCGGGCACGATGTCGTTCACCCGGCCGGTGCTGGCGCCGGACGCGGCCGTGCACACCGAGCGCACGTTGGCCGCGCTCGCCGGACTGGGGCTGGGCGTCGAGGAGATGGCCCAGGCGTCGGTCACGCTGGCGGCCTTCGTGTGTGGGCTGGCGGTGCACTTCGAGCGGGAGGCGCAGGCCGTCCAGGACAGCGGGATGTCCGCGGACGAGTGGATGGACCGCCAGGACGGCGAGGAGCGGGACCAGCTGATGGCGGACCCGGAGCGGTTCCCGATGTTCGACGCGCTGAACCGGGGGCCGGAGATCGACATGAGCCTGGACGCGCTGTTCGCGTTCGGGGTGGCGCGCATGCTCGACGGGATCGGCGCGGTGATCGCCCGGCGGTCGGGCGGGGGCTGACGGGCGACGGCGGACAGGTGACAGCGAACAACTGACAACTAACAGATTTCAGCGAACGAAATCTGAAATCTGTTAGTTGTCAGTTGTCATCCGTCTGCTCGCCGCCGTCTGCCCGCCGCCGTCGGCTCAGCCGAACGGCCGGGCCTCCGGCATCGGGGGCGTGGCCGGGGTGTCGGCGCCGGAGCGGGTGCCGTCCGGGGTGCCGTCCGGGGCCTCGCCCGGGAGGGGCGGGAGGGTTTCCGGGGCGAAGGGGTTGAAGTCCGGCGGGGGCACCCGCACGGGCGTGCCCCGGAGGGCCGGGTCGCCGTCCGGCCCGTCCTCGTCGTCCGTCGGCGCGTGCCCCGGGCCGTCGACCTGGGCGGGGATGCGCGGCGGGACCGACGGCGGCGGCGGGACGGGCGGACGCTGGGACGCGAGCGTGGTGCCGAAGGGGTCGCTCGGTTCGTCGGCCACCACCGTGCCGAACGGGTCGGTGGCCACGGCGGGCGCGCCGGCCGGGGAGGCCTCCGGCTCGTTGCCCGGGAGGGGCGGGAGGGTTTCCGGGGCGAAGGGGTTGAAGTCCGGCGGGGGCACCCGCACGGGCGTGCCCCGGAGGGCCGGGTCGCCGTCCGGCTCGTTCTCCTCGCGTTCCGCCTCGCGCTCCTCGTCAGGCTTGTTCTCGCCCTGCTCGTTCCGGTCCGGCCCGTCGGCGATCGCCGCGAAGGGGTTGAAGTCCGGCGGGAGCACGGCCACCGGGGTGCCCCGCAGTGCGGGGTCGTCCTCGGCCGCGGGCACGGCCGTCGCGTCGGCGAGCGCGGCGAACGGGTTGTGGTCCAGAGGCACGGCCGCCTCCCGTTCGGCGGGCAGAGGCAGGGGTACGGGCGCGGGCACGCCCGGCGTGCCGTCCCACCCGAACTGGACGCTCTTCAGCAGCTCCGCGAACGCCTCCGTGTACAGGTCCCAGTCCTCCGGCTGCGCCGTGGAGAGCTGGACGCAGAGCACCGACGCACCGTCCGGCAGCGGGACGAACGCCTCGACGACCGAGGTGACCACCCAGCGTCGCTGCCCGTCGGCGGCCAGCGCCCCGGGCACGGGGACCGTCCGGCCCTCGACCAGGACGGCGGCCGGCCCGGCCGGCAGCAGGACCGTCCACACCTCGGCGTGCCGGCGGACGGTGGCGAGTTCGGTGGCGAGCGCCGTGATCGGCAGCGGGTGCCGGGCGAGCGAGACGACCAGGGTGGCCTCGGTGGTGCGGCCGTCCGCCTCCAGGGCGCAGACGCCCGCGTAGACGGCGCCCGCGGCGTGGACCACGTCGGCGAGGGCGGCCGTGATGACGGCGAAGTCGCGGCGCGGGCCGGGGCCGGTGGCGCTGAACAGTTCCTCGGCGACCTCGGCCAGGTGTCCGGTCAGCCCGTCGACGGCCGCGGCGACGGCCCGGTCGGCGCCGTGGCCGGCCGCTCCGTCCGGCGTTCCGTCCGGCGTCGCGCCCAGCGGCGGCACCGCGCGGGACGAGACGCCCGCGGGGCCGTCGGGGGAGGTCACGGGGTGGAAGCCGGGCGGGACGACCAGGCGGACCTCGGTGCCGGCGCCGGTGGCCAGCTCGACGGGCAGTCGGGTCTGCTGACCGCCCGCCAGCGCCGCCAGCGCGGGCGCGAACGGCGGGCGCAGCTTGGGGTCGGCGATCTCGCCGGTGACGGGCAGCTGGAAGAGCGCGGCGGAGGCGGTGCCGCGGTCGGCGGTCGTGCCGCGCACCGCGCCGCCGCCGTAGCGGGCGAGGAGCGCGGTGACGGCCCGTTCCGCGACCGGCGCGCCGGTGCCGGGGCGGGCCGTTCCGGCGGTGACGACGGTGCCGAGCCGGTCGACGGCGGCGTGCACCGGTCCGTTGGGCGCCAGCGGCAGGCCGAACAGTTCCTCGGCGGCCGGGTGCCGCTCCGACGACCCGCTCGACCCGCGCCGCGGGTCGAGCGAGGCCACCGGGTGACGGGAGGTGCGTCCGTCGAGGAGGGCGTCGGTGAGGGTGGAGAGGGTCGCGCTGACCTGCTCCGCGGCGGCGAAGGGGTTGGCCTCCGCGGTGGACCGGTCGTCGAACCGGCCGCCGAACTGGCTGTCGAACTGGCCGTCCTGGGTCAACTGTTGAGCCCCCCGCTCTGGTGCGTCCGCGGTCGGTGTCCGGGTGGTCCGGGCGCGCGCCCGGTGGCATGCCGCCGGGGTCCGCGGCTGTTCCCGGCCGTGGTCATTCCTATCAGAGCCCACCGTCGGGGCAGAACCGGCGGCCGTCCTGCGGACCACCGGCCAAGCCGGGGCCGGCTACTCCGTGGCCTGCGCCGACGGCCCGTCGGCGACGGGCTGAGCGGGCGGAGCGGCGAGCGCCCCGAGCGCCTCGGTGATCCCGGGCACGGCGAGCAGTCCGGCGAGGTCGTGCACGAGGCGCCCGGTCGGCCCGTCCGGCCGTTCGTCGGCGAGGAACGACGCGAGCTCGGCGCCGAGGGCCGGTTCCCGGGCGGCGGTGAGGACCAGCGCGGCGACGAACTCCTGCACCAGGTGCAGCTGCAGCTCCTCCAGCGGCACCGAGCGCTCGGCCAGCCATTCGAGCGAGGTGATCTCCGCGTTGGCGATCCAGGCGCGGACGGTCAGCCGCAGCCCGGGGCTCGGGTCGGGGATGGCGAGGTGGCCGAGGATCTGGTCGTGGGCGGCCCGCCGGACCTCGTCGATCACCGCCGAGGTGCCCGCGCTGGCGGCCACCGAGCCGCCGCGCAGCAGCGCCGCGAAGCCGGGTCCGTGGCTCTGGACGAAGTCCAGGTAGCGCCCCATCACACGAAAGAGGCGTTCGGACAGCGGCCCCTCGGGGGGTTCCTCGAAGCGTCCGGCGAGCTCGCGCCCGGCCCGGCGCAGCGACTCCTCGTACAGCGCCTGCTTGCCGGGGAAGTAGTGGTAGACCAGCGGCCGGGAGGCGCCTGCGGCGGCGGCGATGTCGTCGATCGACACCTCCTCCGGCGGGCGCACGCTGAAGAGCTCCAGTGCGACGGCGATCAGCTGCTCGCGCCGCTCGTCGACGCTCAGCCGGCGGCGCGGGCGCTCGCCCGCCGCGGCGGGCGCGGCGGGCGCCGGGGTCCGGTCCGGGCCGGCGGTCCGTCCGGTGCGGGCGGCCGTCGGCGACGGCGTACGGGAGGCCATGCGCGCCACCTTATCCGGCGGGCGCAACGGGCCCTATGCGGCGCGGAAGTCCAGGTAGCGGCGGTAGGCCTCGCGGCCGTCGGGGACGAAGTCGTCGCGGGCGAGGCGCGCGTCGAGTTCGGCGGGGGTCAGCCAGTCGTGCCAGGCGACCTCGGACTCCTGCGGGGAGACCGGGCCGTCCCACTCGGCCTCGTACATGTCGCACCACCAGGACAGGTGGTCCTGCCGGAAGAGGAACTTGAACAGCGGGCGCGGGGCGATGCCGCTCACGCCCAGTTCCTCCTCGGCCTCGCGGACGGCCGCCTCGCCGTACGTCTCGCCGGAGCCGACGACGCCGCCGACGAACATGTCGTACGCGCCCGGGGCGAAGAGCTTGGTGTCGGTGCGCCGGTGGACGAAGATCCGCCCGGCCGGGTCGCGGACCAGGATGAAGACGCACCGGTGGGTCAGGCCCCGCCGGTACACCTCCCCGCGCACCGCGGTTCCGATCACCCGGTCGTGCTCGTCGACGACGTCCAGCAGCTCTTCGGCGGGGTTCACTGCGGCAGGGTTGGTCATGACGGACAGGTTAGGGTTTCCGGGCCCGGTTCGAACGCGGGCGCGAACACATTCGGACACGTGCAGAGACATGTACGGACAGGTGCGGTCGGGCCCGATCGGGCCGGACGAGCTGAGGACGGCGCGCGATGACGGAGATCTGGGGCGAGACGGCCGAGGGCTTCGAGCCGGTGCGGGAGGCCTTCGCGCGGAACTTCCGCGACTACGGCGAGCTCGGCGCCGCCTTCGCGCTGTACGTGCGCGGCCGCAAGGTGGTCGACCTGTGGGGCGGCGACGCCCGGCCCGAGGTCGGCGGCCGGCCCGCGCCCGCCGTCGCCTGGACGGCGGACACCGCGCAGGTGCTGCGCTCGGTCACCAAGGGCCTGACCGCGACCACCGCCCTCCTGCTCGCCGAGCGGGGCGAGCTCGACCTGGACGCGCCGGTGGCCTCCTACTGGCCCGAGTTCGCGGCGGCCGGCAAGGGCGGGGTGCCGGTGAGCTGGCTGCTCTCGCACCAGGCCGGGGTGCCCGCGCTGGACGTGCCGCTGCGCCTGGAGGACGTGCTGACCTGGGAGCGGGCGGCCGCGGCGGTGGCCGCGCAGGAGCCCGCCTGGGAGCCCGGCACCGCGCACGGCTACCACCCGTACACCTTCGGCTGGCTGGTCGGCGAGGTGGTGCGGCGGGCGAGCGGGCGCACCGTGGGCCGGTACTTCGCCGAGGAGATCGCCCGGCCGCTCGGCCTGGACCTGTGGATCGGGCTGCCGGCCGGCGCGGCGCCGCGTGTCGGCCGGCTGGTGGACCTGCCCGCCCCCGAGGCGGCCAGGACCGGGCCGAGCGGGCTGCGGCTGCGGCCCAAGCAGTCCGTCCGGGACGCCTACCAGGACCCGTCCTCGCTGACCGCCCGCTCGTTCGCCTCGGTGCGTCCGGGAGTGGACCTCAACGACCCGGCGGTGCAGGCCGCCGAGATCCCCGGGGCCGGCGGTATCGGGACGGCCCGTTCGCTGGCCCGGTTCTACGCGGCGCTGGTCGGGGCGGCGGACCGGCACGACGGCTCGGGCGGCACGCTCGCCCCGCTGCTCGGGCCGCAGGTGCTGGCCCGGGCGGTCGGCCCGGCGGTGAGCGGCCCGGACCGGGTGCTGATCGTCAACTCCACGTTCGGCCTGGGCTTCTGGCGGCACGGCCCGACGGCGCCGATGGCGTCCCGGGCGAGCTTCGGGCACCCGGGCCGGGGCGGCTCGCTGGGCTTCGCCGACCCGGACCTCGGGCTCGGTTTCGGTTACGTCACCAACGGGATGCAGCCGGGCGTGACCGGGGACATCCGCTCGCGCAACCTCATCCGCGCCGTGCGCGGGTGCCTGGGGCTCGACGGGTAGCGGGCCGGCCGGCGCTCGGGTCCGGCCGGCGGCGCCCGGGCCCGGCCGGTGCCGCTCAGGCCTGGCCGGTCTCGAAGCGGCTGATCTTCCCGCCCTGGACGGTGAACCGCCAGGCCGTGCGCATCTCGCCCCAGGTCGCGTTGGTGAAGTCGGCGACGAGGGCGTGGCCGTCGTTCGACTCGGTCCGCACGTCCATGTGTCCGTTCGGCTCGAAGATCTCCCGGTCGATCCACTGCATCAGGTCGCGGTCGGAGCCGTCGTCGGACATGGTGGCGTCCGGGGTGAGGGTGGCGAGGAAGGCGGCGCGGTCGTTCGCGTTGATCGCGGCGACGAAGGCGCGCACGGTGGGGTCGGAGAGCTTGGCGGGGGAGATGGTCATCGGGGCTCCCGGGTTGGAAGTGACGGGAGCCCCTGTGTACGACGTTCGCCGGGCGGGTCCGGGCATGTCGGCGGCGCGTCGGCGAAATTCACGCATTCATGTGCTTGGATCAACAAATGGGCGATTTGGTGGTATTTGCCCTGATGTCACGGGGAGTGGCAGCGGATCGGGAGACCGGCAGCGGTCTCCCGACCCGCGACGACTTCGGCCGCCGAAGGACCTGGCCGTGATCCTTGGCCGTGGTTCCTGGCCGTGGTCCCTGACCGAGATCCCTGGTCAGGAGGCCTGTCGGGAGGCCTAGAAGAAGCCGACCTCGTCGGGCGAGTAGCTGACCAGCAGGTTCTTGGTCTGCTGGTAGTGCTCCAGCAGCGCCTTGTGGGTCTCCCGGCCGATGCCGGAGTTCTTGTAGCCGCCGAAGGCCGCGTGGGCCGGGTAGGCGTGGTAGCAGTTGGTCCAGACGCGGCCGGCCTGGATGGCGCGGCCGGCGCGGTGGGCGGTGTTGAGGTCGCGCGTCCAGACGCCCGCGCCGAGGCCGTACTGGGTGTCGTTGGCGAGCGCGACGCCCTCGGCGAAGTCGTCGAAGCGGGTGACGGAGACCACCGGGCCGAAGATCTCCTCCTGGAAGACCCGCATCCGGTTGTCGCCCTCGAAGACCGTCGGCGTCACGTAGTACCCGCCGGCCAGGGCGCCGCCGAGGTCGGCCTGCTCGCCGCCGGCGAGCACCTTGGCGCCCTCGGCGCGGCCGATGTCGAAGTAGGAGAGGATCTTCTTGAGCTGCTCGGCGCTGGCCTGCGCGCCGACCTGGGTCTCGGTGTCGAGCGGGTTGCCCTGGCGCATCGCGCGCACCCGCTCCAGGCCGTCGGCGAGCAGGCGCTCGTAGACCGAGGACTGGATCAGCGCCCGGCTCGGGCAGGTGCACACCTCGCCCTGGTTGAGGGCGAACATCGCGAAGCCCTCGACGGCCTTGCCGTAGAAGGCGTCGGTGGCGTCGGCGACGTCCTCGAAGAACACGTTGGGGCTCTTGCCGCCGAGCTCCAGCGAGACCGGGATCAGGTTGTCGCTGGCGGCGCGGGAGATGAGCCGGCCGGTGCTGGTCTCGCCGGTGAAGGCGATCTTGCGGATGCGGGGGCTGGCCGCGAGCGGGGCGCCGGCCTCCTCGCCGAAGCCCGTCACGATGTTGACGACGCCGGGCGGCAGCAGGTCCGCGGTGAGCTCGGCGAGCAGCAGGACGGAGGCCGGGGTCTGCTCGGCGGGCTTGAGGACGACGGCGTTGCCGGCCGCGATCGCCGGGGCGAGCTTCCATATCGCCATCAGGATCGGGAAGTTCCACGGGATGATCTGGCCGACCACGCCCAGCGGCTCGTGGAAGTGGTACGCGACGGTGTCCTCGTCCAGCTGGGAGATGCCGCCCTCCTGGGCGCGCAGCGCGCCGGCGAAGTAGCGCAGGTGGTCGACGGCGAGCGGGAGGTCGGCGGCGAGGGTCTCGCGCACCGGCTTGCCGTTCTCCCAGCTCTCCGCGACGGCCAGCCGCTCCAGGTTCGCCTCCATCCGGTCGGCCAGGCGCAGGAGCACCTGGGCGCGCTCGGCGGCGGACGTGCGCCCCCAGGCGGGCGCGGCGGCGTGGGCGGCGTCCAGGGCGGCCTCGATGTCCTCGGCGGTGCCGCGGGCGACCTCGGTGAAGACCTCCCCGGTGACCGGGGTCGGGTTCCCGAAGTACTCGCCCCGCACCGGCGGCACCCAGTCGCCGCCGATCCAGTGCTCGTAGCGCGGACGGTAGGCGACGATGCTGTCGGGGGTGCCGGGCGGCTGGTAGACCGTCATGCTCTGGTGTCTCCTCGCGACGTCGGGCGCTGCCCGTGTCCTGTCCTGCGGCCGGGCGGCGGGCCGGACCGCACGGTTCGGGAGCGGTCCGGCGGGAGGGATGTGAACGCGCGCTCGCGGCGGGGCCCGCCGGGGCGCCCGCCGCCGAGCACGATAGTCGCGACGGCGCGGCGCGGCTACGGTCCGTACGGAACTCGTGTACGGAGGGTGCGCGTTCCGGCCGTTGTGGAGATCGCCGGGGCCCGGCCGCGCGCCTCGTGGTACCAGGGCGCGCGTCGCGTCGGGCGTCGGGTGCACGGGCTCCGGGGTGTCCGGGGCCCCGGGGCGCGGGGTCCCGGGGGCGGGGCCGCGTCGGACCGGGGCCGCCCTGCGGCGCCCCGCCGTCGGCGGGTGCGGCGCTGGGGGAGAGGCGGGCGGCCCTGGTGCGGTGCCGGTGGGTGTCCGGCGCCAGGCGGAGCGGTCGGACGGCGCGGTGTCGGACGCAGTGACGTCTGACGGAGTGACGTCAGACGGAGTGGTAGCGGCCCGTGCGGGACTCCCAGTACTGGTAGCCGGCCAGCCAGGTGAGCAGTCCGTCGGCGTAGCGCTGGGCGATGCTCGCCTCGACCCGGGACAGGCCCAGCTCCCGGTAGACCTCGGGGAGCTGGGCGTGCAGCTCGCCGCAGCGCTCCACCATGATCTGCGCCTCGTCGAGGACCACCGCGCAGGCCTCCTCGGCCGAGCAGCGGCGTTCGCGCTGGACGATCAGCACGAGGTTGTTGACGTCGCCGCGCGGGGCCTCCAGCGGGAAGGACCGCACGTCGTTGCTCAACGAGGGTATGTCGGCGGCCAGTTGGCGCAGCTGACGGAGCACCGGGTGGTGCAGGACGGCGGGCGGCACCTCGAACTGGCCGAGCCGTTCGACCATGTCGAAGATGGTCTCCATGGCCGCGGTGCCCCGCCGGAGCACGAGGTAGCCGGCCCGGTCCGGCGGGCGGGTGGAGATCCGGCCGGCGGCCTCGGCGGGGTGACTGGCCAGGTACCACTCCCAGTTGTAGGCGGCGCGGGCCTGCCAGCGGGCGGGCATGCCGCGCGCGCTGCGGTCCCAGAGATCCGCGAACGCGGTCTCGACGGGGGAGCGCTGGTCGGCGCGCGCGCCGTGCAGGACCGCGATGAGCCGCTCGCAGATCGGGGCGACCTCGGTGGGCCGGCGGCCGAGCGGGCCGTCGAACTGGTCGTCGAAGAGGAAGTAGAACCCCATCAGGTCGGCCGCGAGGGCGAGTTCGTCCGGTCCGGCGTCCGGGTAGCCCAGGGCGGCGAGCTCGACGATCTCCCAGTGGGCGTACCCGGGGCGGTCGGCGTCGGCCAGCAGCGGGTGCCGGTGGAGCCAGTCGCGGTGCAGCGCGGCGGCGTGCGGGATGTGGGAACTGCGGCGGTGCGGGAACGGGATCTGAAGTGAGGTGTCGTCAGACATCGGACTCCCGGTGCAGCGGAGGGTGGGGGCGCTAACGGTTCGGACACGGCGTGTGGGGGGAGTTGACGCAGCGAGGCTCCGTGCGTGAGGGTGGCAGGACAAGATCATCTTCGCCTCGCGGGCCGTAGGGTATCTGATGTAATGATCGGACGTTAGGGATATAGGGCAATTGCCCTTGGCAAGCCGTCCGAACCCTCACCGTCCGTCTCAGCCTGCGCGAATGCCGCACGGCACGCCCCCCGCGGCGCTAACCTCGGCACACGACCAGGGAGTCAGCAGGAGCGGCGGAGGCATGACGTGACCGAGCAGGGCAACGGACTTCGGGCGGGAACCGGCCCCGGCCGGGACGGGGACGGCGCCGCTCCCCGGGTCAGGCTGCGCGACCGTGACGCGGAACTGCGCTCCGCCGAGACCGCCGTCGAAAAGCTGTGCCGCGAATTCGCCGCCGGCGGCACCGAGATCGGCGAACTCCTCACCATCTCCGGCCGCCCCGGCATCGGCAAGACCAGCCTGCTCCACGAGGTGCGGCGCACCGCCAAGCTCCGCGACGGCGCCACCGTGCTGTTCGCGCGCGGCGGCGAACAGCAGGTCAAGGAGCCCTACCACGTGCTGCGCCAGCTCCTGCAGCCCGCGCTCACCGGTCTCCCGCCGGCCGAGTTCCGGCAGGTCATGGGCACCTGGGAGGAGGTCGTCGGACCGGCCATGGGCCTCAAGCAGCCCAAGGCCGGCGCCCGCCGGCTCGACCCGCAGGGCGTGCGCGACGGACTGGACTACGTCCTCACCCAGCTCGCGCCCCGCAGCGCGCCCCTGGTGATGATCGTCGACGACCTGCACTGGGCCGACCTGGAATCCCTGTCCTGGCTCACCCAGTTCGCCGTCCGCGCACGCGAACTGCCCGTCCTGCTCGTCTTCGCGTTCCGCGAGGACGAACACGACTGGCAACCCGAAGCCCACCCCCACCACTCCACCGTCCTCAAGCTCGCCACCCGTCGGCACGAGCTCAACCGCCTCTCCCTCACTTCGGTCACGGACATCATCCGGGCGGAACTCGGCGAGAAGGCCGAGGACGCCTTCTGCTACGAGTTCTGGAACGTCGTCAACGGCAACCCCTACGAGGCCATCGCCCTGCTCGACCAGGTCCGCGACCAGGAGCTCGAACCGGTCGAGGAGAACTCCGTCCAACTGCGCGAACTCGCCGTCGACGCAAACGGGATGACCCTCAAGACCTGGCTCGACCGGCTCGGCGCCAGCACCCTGCGCTTCGCCTGGGCCTGCGCCATGCTCGGCACCGACATCCGGATCGACCTCGCGACCCGCATCTCCACCCAGAGCGCCGAGGGCGCCCGCGAGTCCATCAAGCAGCTCCGCAAGCAGCGCGTCCTCACCCAGACCCCCAACGGGAACCTGGAGTTCGTCCACCCGCTGATCGGCAGCTCGATCTACAACACCATGCCGGAGGCCACCCGCACCGGCATGCACGGCGTCGCCGCGGCCGAGATCGAGAACGCCGGGCTCGGCCTGCTCTCCGCCTCCCGCCACCTCGTCGAGACCTTCGCGGGCGAGGGCGACGACCGCACCGTGCGCAAGCTGCGCAAGGCCGCCGCCGAACACCTGCTCATCGGCGCCCCCGAAGCCGCCCAGCGCTGCCTGCACCGCGCCCTCAACGAGCCGCCCGCCGACGGCATCCGCGCCGAGGTGCTCTACGAACTCGGCTGCTCCGCGCTGCTCACCGACCCCGTCGCCACCGTCAACCAGCTCAAGCTCGCCCTCGACCCGGAGGAGGGGCCGCTGCGCCCCGAACTGCGGGTGGACGCCACGTTCCGGCTCTCCGAAGTGCTCGCGCACAGCGGCGAACTGCGCGAGGCCGCGCTGGTGTGCCAGGAGGAGGTCGCCGCCACCGACGACGCCGCGGGCCGGCTGCGGCTCCAGGCCGCCTCGTTCATGTGGCACGCCTTCCGCAAGTCCGAGGAGGACGGCCCCGGCCGCTCCCGGCGGCTCGGCGAGATGTGCGAGGGCCTCACCGGCCGCGAGCCCGCCGACCGCGCGGTCCTCGCGATGCGCGCCTGGGACCTCACCCTGCGCGGCAAGCCCTCCGTCGACGCGCTCGCCCACGCCGACGACGTCCTGGAGGCCGGCCGGCTGCCCAAGGGACTCGGCTGGACCGACAGCACCTGGGGCTTCGAGCTGCCCGCGATGCTCGGCCTCACCTACACGTACAACGACCGCATCGCCCAGGCCGAGCGGCTGTTCGCCGACGCCATCGTCCAGTCCGAGGTCGCCGGGTGGAGCGGTGCCCACCGGGGCTTCGCCTACTTCCTGATGGGCCTCGCCCGCTTCCGCCGCGGCCTGCTCGCCGAGGCCGAGGACTTCCTGCGCCGCGCCCTGCGCCTCTCCGAGCGGATCGCCCCCAAGCTGCCGCTCGCGTGGGACGCCGTCGGCGTGCTCGTCGACACCCTGCTCGCCCGCGGACGCGTCGAGGAGGCCTGGGACCTCGCCACCGGCTTCGGCTTCCAGCCGCCGTACCACGACACCGCGATGGTCCTGCCCGACGCGCCCTCCCTGTACGGCAAGCTGCTCGTCGCCAAGCGGCGCTACGCCGGCGCCGCCGCCGCGCTCACCGAGGCCGGCGCCCAGCTGGAGGCCCGCGGCTGGCACAACACCGTCTGGGCGCCGTGGGCCGGCCACCTCGCCATCGCCATCGCCCAGGACGAGCCCGACCGCGCCCGCGAGTACGCCCACAAGGCCGTCCGGGACGCCCGGACCTTCGGCACCGCCTCGGCGATCGGCACCGCGCTGCGGCTGCACGCCCAGATCGAGGACGGCCAGCAGGCGGTCGAGCTCCTGGAGCAGGCCGTGGCCTACCTCGGCCAGTCCCCGGCCGGCTACGAGCACGCCGTCGCGCTGGTCGAGCTCGGGGCGGCGCTGCGCCGGGTCGGGCGGCTGGAGGACGCCCAGGAGTACCTGTACCAGGGCATCGAGCTGGCCCAGCACTGCTCGGCCGAGGGCCTGGTCGAGCAGGCGCGCCGGGAGCTCGCCAACTACGGCCTGCGGCCCAACCGCCTGGGCGACTTCCGCGCCTCCCGCGAGGCGCTCAGCCAGCCGGAGTGGGACGTCGCCCAGCTGGCGCTGCGGGGCGTGCCGCCGCAGCGGATCGCCGACGAGCTCGGGCTGCAGCTGAGCCTGGTCAACCGGCGGCTGGCCGCGGTCTACCGCAAGGCGGGCAGCGGGCCGGACGGCCTGGCCACCGCGCTCGGGCTGCCGGGCCAGCCGCGTGCCACCCGGCCGACGTGGCCGACCACGCCGGCCCAGCCGACCCGGCCGGCCGGGGACGCGGAGCAGGAAGAGGCGGGCGACGCGTAGAGCGTGTCCTTCGGCTCGGGCCGCCGTCGCGGCCGGGCGTCCGCGCCCGGCGGACGGAAGCGCTCGGGCGGCGCGCGGGGGTTCGGGAGCGCCCCCGCGGCCGTTCCCGTCGTTAGGCTGACGCAGACCGGGGCGGCCACGGCCGGCTTCCTGACGGTATTCCCGGCCCACCCCCGTTCCACCCCGTCCCATCCCCGGTCGGTTCCCGGCCGACCCCTGGACCGACCCCCCCGGATCGACCCCCGTTCGGCGCGACCGCGGCACCCGCCCCGGCCGCCAGTGAGGAGCAGCAGGGCATGGCGACTCAGGCCACCGGCGTGCGCCACGAACCCCTCGACGCCTCGGGCGCGGGCGCCGCGATCCAGCGCTGGACGCTCACCGCCGGCCCGTACGAGGCGAGCGTGCTCACCCTCGGCGCCACCCTGCACACCCTCACCGCGCCCGACCGCGCCGGCCGCCGCGCCCAACTCCTGCTCGCCACCGACGAACTGGCCCAGATCCTCGGCCCCGCCCGGCACTACGGCACCGTCGTCGGCCGCTACGCCAACCGGATCGACGGCTCGCGGATCACCATCGACGGCGAGGACCACCTGCTCGCCCCCACCGGCGGCGGAATGACCCTGCACGGCGGCCCCGACGGCTTCGCCAACCGGATGTGGGACGCCACCGGGATCCCGGGCGGCGTCGAACTGCGGCTGCACAGCCCGGACGGCGACCAGGGCTTCCCCGGCGCCCTCGACGTCACCGTCGCCTACACCCTCGACGCCGGCGGCGAGCTCACCATCGCCTACCGCGCCGTCACCACGAAACCGACCGTCGTCAACCTCACCAACCACGCCTACGTCAACCTCGCGGGTGAAGGCAGCGGCGACGTCCTCGGCCACCTGCTCACCCTCGACGCCGACGCCTACACCCCGGCCGACGAACGGCAGATCCCCACCGGGCGGATCGAACCCGTGGCCGCTACCCCGTTCGACTTCACGACGGCCCGGCCGATCGGCAAGTCCGTGCACGACGAGCACCCGCAGCTGACCGGGCCCGGCGGGTACGACCACAACTGGGTGCTGCGTCCGCGCCCGGCCGACGGCACCCCGGCCCGGGCGGCGCTGCTGGAGGACCCGGTCAGCGGGCGCACCCTGGAGGTGCTGACCACCGAGCCGGGCGTCCAGGTCTACACGGCCAACAAGTTCCAGGGCGCGGTGACGGGCGCGAGCGGGGTGGCGTACGGGCCGTTCGCCGGGGTCGCGCTGGAGACGCAGCACTTCCCGGACTCGCCGCACCACCCGGACTTCCCCGGCACGGTGCTGCGCCCGGGGGAGGAGTTCCGCTCGACGACCGTCCTGCGCTTCGGGACGAACTAGTCGATGACCCCCTGGCGCGCCGGCAGGTCCCGGCGCATGCAGAGCCGGGGCCAGCGGTCGAGGCCGTGCTCGGCCTCCTGGCGGCGGATCTCCCGCAGGCCCGGCGTGAGTTCGCCGTCGGCGAGCGGGCGGAAGCCGCAGCGGGCGTAGTAGGGGGCGTTCCACGGGACGTCGGCGAACGTGGTGAGGGTGAGCGCGGGGGCGTCGGTGGTGGCGGCGAGGTGCTCGATCAGCGCGCGGCCGATGCCCCGGCGGGCGTGGCCGGGGTGCACCGAGACCTGCTCGACGTGGCACGCGCCGTCGACCGGTTCGGCGAGCAGGTAGGCGATGGGGCGGTCGCCGTCGTCGACCGCGACGAGGGCGGTGCCGTCCGTCAGGTAGCGGGCGAGTTCCCCGGGGGTCGGGGGTTCGTCCTCGGCGATCTCCGGCATGCCGATGGCGGCGAACGGGGCTCCGGCGGCCCGTTCCAGCTCGCACAGCAGGGGCAGTTCGTCCTTCACGGCTGGTCTGATGCGCATGCCACCCAGTGTCCTGCAAGCGGCTTTCCGCCACGCAGGGTGGTGTTCCAGGCCACAGGCCGATGGAGCGGAACGGTCAAAGCCGGACATAGCCGGGCGCTGTCCACTACCGTGCGGCAACATCCAGGACACGCGGCTGTAACGATCGGCGTTTCTTGCAGAAAGTTTCTGCAAGGGGTTTCCGTGACGTTTCGCCCGCTGTTAACTTCCTTCCAGCCCGACGGCAGCGAAGGTGCAGTCGGCACGAGGCAGCCATTATGCGCCTGTCTCCGAACATCTCGGGCACCCCCACCCTCCCAAGGAGTTCTCATGCGGCGTGGCATCGCGGCCTCTGCCCTCGTTGTGGCCCTCGCGGTCTCGATGGCTGCCTGTGGCAGCAGCGGCTCCAGCTCGGACGGCAAGGCCGACGGGCCGGTCACCCTCACGTACTGGGACACCTCGAACGCCACCAACGAGGCGCCGAACTACCAGGAACTGGTCAAGAAGTTCGAGGCGGCCAACCCGACCGTCAAGGTCGACTTCGTCAACGTGCCGTTCGACCAGGCGCAGAACAAGCTGCAGACCGCCATGGGGGCCAAGGGCGCGCCCGACGTGTTCCGCTCCGAGGTCGGCTGGACCGCCGCCTTCGCCAAGGCCGGCTACCTGGAGCCGCTCGACGGCACCCCGGCCGCCGCCGACACCTCCGCCTTCCAGCCCAGCCTCGTCCAGCAGGCCAAGTACGACGGCAAGCTGTACGGCGTCCCGCTGGTCACCGACACCCTGGGCCTGCTCTACAACAAGGACCTCTTCGCCAAGGCCGGGATCACCGACGCCCCGAAGACCTGGGACGAGCTCAAGGCCGACGCGGCCACCATCAAGGACAAGGACGGCGTCGACGGCTTCTGGCTGAAGGCCGCCGACGGCTACTACGCGATGCCGTTCCTGTTCGGCGAGGGCACCGACACCGTCGACGCCGCCGGCAAGAAGATCACCATCACCTCGCCCGAGGCCGTCAAGGGCATCGAGACCTACAAGTCGATGTTCACCTCGCCCGGCACCGCCAAGGCCGACGTCACCACCGACGCCTACGCCCACATGATGGACGCCTTCAACAGCGGCAAGGTCGCGGCGATCATCCAGGGCCCCTGGGAGATCACCAACATCTACAAGGGCTCCGCCTTCGCCGACAAGAAGAACCTCGGCATCGCCGCCGTCCCGGCCGGCTCCAGCGGCAAGGCCGGCGCCCCGACCGGCGGCCACAACATCTCCGTCTACGCCGGCTCCGACGCCGCCCACAAGGCCGCCGCCGAGAAGTTCGCCGCCTTCATGACCTCGGCCGAGAGCCAGGCGTTCATCGCGCAGAAGAACTCCACCCTGCCGACCCGCTCCGACGCCTTCACCGCCGACGTCAAGGCCGACCCGGGCATCGCCGGCTTCCAGGCCGTCCTCGCCAGCGCCAAGCCGCGCCCCGAACTGCCCGAGTACAGCTCGCTGTTCGCCTCGCTCGGCACCAACCTCGGCAAGGCCGTCCAGGGCACCAGCACCCAGGACGCGCTGAACACCGTCGCCACCGACTACGCCAAGCTCCTCCCGGGCTTCGCCAAGTAGCCGTCAGCCGCCCGGCCCGCCGCGGGTGAGGGACACCCCCACGTCCCTCACCCCGGCGGGCCCGGCGGCCGGACCCGCTCCTCCCGAGGCGGCCGGACCCGCTCTCCCCGAGACCTCCCCCGAGAAGGTGTAATCGATGTCAGTCGCCGTGCAGGGCGCCACCGGCAAGGGCAGCCGGCCGCGCGAGCAGCGTCCGGGCCCGCTGGAGCGCCTCAAGCGCTCCTACGCCAAGCACTGGTACGCCTACGCGATGACCGCCCCGGTCGTGCTCGTGCTCGGCGTGCTCGTGCTCTACCCGCTCGTCGAGGGCGTCTGGCTCACCCTCACCGACGCCAACAGCCTCAACTCGGCCCGCACCATCGGCGTCAACCACATCCCGGCCAGCTACAAGTTCGTCGGCCTTCACAACTACGCCGACATCCTGTGGGGCCCCGGCTCGTACGACCGCTTCTGGTCCCACTTCGTGTGGACCATCACCTGGACGGTGCTGTGCGTCGTCCTCCACTACACCATCGGCCTGGGCCTCGCCCTGCTGCTGAACAAGAAGCTGCGCGGACGCGCCGTCTACCGGATGCTGCTCATCCTCCCGTGGGCCGTGCCGACCTTCGTCACCGTCTTCTCCTGGCGCCTGATGCTCGCCGACGGCGGCGCCGTCAACGGCCTGCTCTCCGCCCTCCACCTGCCCCAGCCCGGCTGGCTGGACGACCCGCTGGCGCAGAAGGCCGCCGCCGTCCTGGTCAACACCTGGGTCGGCGTGCCGTTCATGATGATCTCGCTGCTCGGCGGCCTGCAGTCCATCCCGGCCGAGCTGTACGAGGCCGCCGAGATGGACGGCGCCACCCCGTGGCAGCGCTTCCGCCACGTCACCCTGCCCGGACTGCGCACCGTCTCCTCGACCGTCGTCCTGCTCGGCGTGATCTGGACCTTCAACCAGTTCGCCGTCATCTTCCTGCTGTTCGGCACCAGCGGCGGCTCCGACGCCCAGCTGCTCGTCACCTGGGCCTACCGCCTCGGCTTCGGCCAGCAGCCCCGGGACTACGCGCAGTCCGCCGCGTACGGCGTGATCCTGCTGTCCATCCTCATCGTCTTCACCGCCTTCTACCGGCGCTGGCTCGCCCGCAACGAGCAGGCCAACGGCTAGCAGGCCAACGGCCAACAGGCCAACAGCAACAGGCCAACGGCTGCGGCCCCGGACCCAGTTGACCCACGAAGGCAGGTACCCTCGATGAGCACCACCACCGAAGCCGCCGCGCCGGCCGCGCGCCCCGCACCGGCCGCCCGGCCCGCCAAGGTCCGCCGCCGCGGCGAGAGCGGCCCGCTGGTCACCGCGCTGTCCCACGGCGCCCTGATCCTCGCCAGCCTGATCGCCCTGTTCCCGGTGCTGTGGATCCTCTACATCTCGCTCGGCCCGGACAAGACGGACTACCTCCACCCCGGGAAGATCCTCGGCAAGCTGACCCTGTCGAACTACGACCACGTGCTGTTCGGCACCGACTTCTTCACCTGGTTCGGCAACTCCTTCCTGGTCTCCGGCATCACCACGGTGTTCGGCGTCATGGTCGCCGCCACCACCGGCTACGCCGTCTCCCGGATGAAGTTCCCCGGCCACAAGCCGCTCATGTGGTCGCTGCTGGTCACCCAGATGTTCCCGATCGCGGTGCTGATCGTGCCGATGTACACGATCCTGTCCGAGCTCGGCCTGCTCGACGGCTACACCGGCCTGATCCTGGTCTACTCGACCACCACCGTGCCGTACTGCGCCTGGCTGCTGAAGGGCTACTTCGACACCATCCCGGTGGAGATCGACGAGGCCGGCCGGGTCGACGGGCTCAGCCCGATCGGCACCTTCTGGCGGCTGGTCCTGCCGCTCGCCCGCCCGGGCCTGGCGGTGGCCGCGTTCTACTCCTTCCTGACCGCCTGGGCCGAGGTCGCGTTCGCCTCCACCTTCATGCTCAGCTCCGACAAGTACACGCTGGCCGTCGGCCTGCAGACCTTCGTCAGCGAGCACGACGCCCAGTGGAACTTCATGGCCGCGACCGCGGTGCTGATCGCGATCCCGTCCTCCGTCTTCTTCTACCTGGTGCAGCGACACCTGGTCACCGGCCTGACCGCCGGCGCCTCCAAGTCGTAACGCCGGCACACGCCGGCACTCGCCAGCACCCGTCTCAGCGCTCCTCGCTCCTCTATTCCCCGAGGGATTCCGTCCATGACCCAGAACCTGGCCGACACCTCCCGGCCCGCCGCCGACACCGCTCACGAGGCGGCCGCCCTGGCTCCGGTGACTGGCAGTGCGTCCAGAGGCTGGTGGCGGGACGCGGTCATCTACCAGGTGTACCCGCGCAGCTTCGCCGACTCCAACGGCGACGGCATGGGCGACCTGCCGGGCATCCGCAGCCGCCTGCCCTACCTGCGCGACCTCGGCGTGGACGCCGTCTGGCTCTCGCCGTTCTACGCCTCCCCGCAGGCCGACGCCGGCTACGACGTGGCCGACTACCGCGCGGTGGACCCGATGTTCGGCACCCTGCTGGACGCCGACGCGCTGATCCGCGACGCCCACGACCTGGGCCTGCGGATCATCGTCGACCTCGTCCCCAACCACTCCTCGGACCAGCACGAGTGGTTCCAGCGCGCCCTGCGGGACGGCCCCGCGTCCCCGCTGCGCGAGCGCTACCACTTCCGCCCCGGCAAGGGCGAGACGGGCGAACTGCCGCCCAACGACTGGGAGTCCATCTTCGGCGGCCCGGCCTGGACCCGCACCGAGAACCCCGACGGCACCCCCGGCGACTGGTACCTGCACCTGTTCGCCCCGGAGCAGCCCGACTTCAACTGGGAGAACCCGGCCGTCGCCGACGAGTTCCGCTCGATCCTGCGGTTCTGGCTCGACATGGGCGTGGACGGCTTCCGCATCGACGTCGCCCACGGCCTGGTCAAGGCCCCCGGCCTGCCCGACCTCGGCGGCTCCGACCAGCTCAAGCTGCTCGGCAACGACGTCATGCCGTTCTTCGACCAGGACGGCGTGCACGAGATCTACCGCAGCTGGCGGGGGATCCTCGACGAGTACCCCGGTCAGCGGATCGGCGTCGCCGAGGCTTGGACCCCGACCGTCCAGCGCACCGCCAACTACGTCCGCCCCGACGAGCTCCACCAGGCCTTCAACTTCCAGTACCTGGGCACCGACTGGGACGCCGCCGCGCTGCGCGAGGTGATCGACGTCTCGCTCGACTCGATGCGCCCGGTCGACGCCCCCACCACGTGGGTGCTGTCCAACCACGACGTCACCCGGCACGCGACCCGCTTCGCCAACGAGCCCGGCCTCGGCACCCAGATCCGCACCCCCGGCGACCGCGCGCTCGGCCTGCGCCGGGCCCGCGCCGCCACCCTGCTGATGCTCGCGCTGCCCGGCTCCGCCTACGTCTACCAGGGCGAGGAGCTCGGCCTGCCGGACGTCACCGACCTGCCCGACGAGGTCCGCCAGGACCCGTCCTTCTTCCGCCAGGCCGGACAGGACGGCTACCGCGACGGCTGCCGCGTGCCGATCCCGTGGTCCGGCACCGAGGCGCCGTACGGCTTCGGACCGGTCGCCGGCGGGCCGTCCTGGCTGCCGCAGCCGGCCCAGTGGGCCGAACTCAGCGTCGAGGCGCAGACCGGCGACCCGACCTCCACCCTGGAGCTCTACCGCAGCGCGCTCGCCGTCCGCCGGGCGCAGCCCGACCTGGGCGCGGGCACCGGGGTCGAGTGGCTGGACGCCCCGCAGGGCACGCTCGCCTTCCGCCGCGGCTCCTTCGTCTGCACGGTCAACGCGAGCGGCGAGCCGGTGCGCATACCCGCCCCGGGCACGCTGCTGCTCGCCTCGGCGGAACTGGTCGTGGACGGCGGCGAGACGGTGCTCGCACCGGACAGCACCGGCTGGTGGGCGGTCTGACGTGGTTGCAATAGGCTCTGGGACCGTGACTACGGCGCGACTTTCAGACATCGCGGCGCAGGCGGGGGTCAGCGAAGCCACCGTCTCCCGCGTACTCAACGGCAAGGCGAACGTCTCCGCCGCCACCCGGCAGACCGTGCTGGCGGCCCTCGACGTGCTCGGGTACGAGCGGCCGACCCGCCTGCGCCAGCGCAGCGCCGGGCTGATCGGGCTGATCACGCCGGAGCTCAGCAACCCGATCTTCCCCGCGCTCGCGCAGGTCATCGAGCAGGTGCTCAGCCGGCACGGCTTCACGCCGGTGCTGTGCACCCAGACGCCCGGCGGGTCCACCGAGGACGAACTGGTCGAGATGCTGGTGGACCGGGGGGTGGCGGGCATCGTCTTCGTCTCCGGTCTGCACGCCGACTCCACCGCCGACCACGACCGCTACGCCCGGCTGGCCGGGCGCGGGGTGCCGTTCGTCCTGATCAACGGTTTCAGCGAGCGGATCGACGCGCCGTTCATCTCGCCGGACGACCGGGCCGCCATGTGGATGGCCGTCCAGCACCTCGCCGAGCTGGGGCACGAGCGGATCGGGCTGGCGGTCGGCCAGAGGCGGTACGTGCCGGTGCTGCGCAAGATCGAGGGCTTCACGGCCGCGATGCGCACCGTCCTCGGGCGGACGCAGGAGGAGGCCGAGGAGCTGGTCCACCACACGCTGTTCAGCGTCGAGGGCGGGCACGCGGCGGCGGGCGCGCTGCTGGACAAGGGGTGCACGGCGATCGTGTGCGGCAGCGACATGATGGCGCTCGGGGCGATCCGGGCGGTGCGGCAGCGGGGGCTGTCGGTGCCGCAGGACGTGTCGGTGGTCGGCTTCGACGACTCGCCGCTGATCGCCTTCACCGAGCCGCCGCTGACGACGATCCGCCAGCCGGTCGAGGCGATGGCGACGGCGGCGGTGGACGCGCTGCTGGAGGAGGTGGGCGGGAACGCCGCCCAGCGCGGGGAGTTCATGTTCCAGCCGGAGTTGGTCATGCGCGGCTCCACGGGGGCCTGCGCGCGCTGAGGCCGGTGACGGCCGTGTGAAGGGCCCCGGAGGGCGGTTGCTCTCCGGGGCCCTTCGGCGTGCCGTGCCGGGCTGTGCTGGGCTTGTGCTGTGCTGTGCCGGGCTGTGCTGTGCTGTGCTGGGCTTGTGCTGCGCCGTGCTGGGCTGTGCCGCGAGTGCCGTGCCGGGCCGGGGTCAGCCCTCCTGGACGGTCGGGCGGTCGGCGGTGACGCGGTGGCC
Organism: Kitasatospora sp. NPDC057936; assembly: GCF_042887525.1. Classification (NCBI taxonomy): domain Bacteria; kingdom Bacillati; phylum Actinomycetota; class Actinomycetes; order Kitasatosporales; family Streptomycetaceae; genus Kitasatospora; species Kitasatospora sp. NPDC057936. The sequence goes on along the minus strand of NZ_JBHVPD010000008.1, from coordinate 18,717 downwards.
GTCGGCGGCGTCGCCGGTGCGGGTCTCGGTGCGGCGACCGCGGGCCAGGTAGTCGCGCAGGATCAGTTCGACGGCGTCCTGGGGACTCTTGGTGCCGGAGAGCATCATCGCGTCGATCGCGAGGTTCGCGTCGAGCGTGACGGTGACCTGGGCCATGGGTGACTCCTCCTCGGGTGCAGAGCAGCAGCATGCCCGCTGGGCCGGGGTTTGACCACGCGAATGCTCCGATGCGCGGAGCCGCGGGTGCGCGCCGGGGGGAGGCGGCACGGACTTCGGAGGCGGGTACGCCGAAGCCCCGGGGAGAGCGACCAGTCTCTCCCCGGGGCGGTGGGCGGGTGACAGATGACAGATAACAGATGATGAAATCTGTTATCTGTCATCTGTTCGCTGTCATCCGCGATCCGTCACCCGTCCCCGGCGGGACGGTTCCGGAAGGATCCTCAGACGCGGCCGGCGAAGTCCGGCGCCCAGTTGGCGATGGTCTGCAGGCGGACGCCCGAGCTCGGGTTGGCGGCCTCGACGTACTGGCCGCCGCCGATGTAGATGGCGACGTGGTAGACGCCGGAGTCCTGGCCGTTGTTGGACCAGAACAGCAGGTCGCCCGGCTGCAGGCTGTCCAGCGAGACGTGGGTGCTCGCGGCGGCCTGGTCGTTGGCGACGCGCGGGATGGAGATGCCCGCGGCGCGCAGCGCGGCCTGGGTCAGGCCCGAGCAGTCCCAGCCGCCGTTGCCGGTGCCACCGTAGACGTACGCCTGGCCGACCTGCGCCTTGGCGAAGCTGACCGCGGCGGCCATCGAGCCGGTGACGGCCGGGGCCGGGGTCTGCGCCTGGGCGGAGGGCTTGGCGGCGGGCTTCGAGGACGGCTTGGCGGCCGGGGTCTGGGCCTCGGCGGCCGGCTGGGCGTTCACGGCGTTCCCGGCGGAGGACTGGCCCGGCTTCTGCGAGCGGTCGAACCAGTTGAAGTCACCGGACTGGCCGGCCGGAGCCTGGGCGGAGTCGCCGAAGGACAGGTGCTGGCCCGGGTAGATGGTGTCCGGACCGTCGGTCAGGGTGCCGCGGTTCAGCTCGTACAGGCGCTGCCAGCCGCCCTTGACGTTGTGCTTGTCGGCGATCGTGGACAGCCAGTCGCCGGCCACGACGGTGTAGTCCGAGGCACCGGCCTGGGTGGTGCCGCCCTGGGTCCAGTCCTGGCGCTTCTGCGCCCAGGTGCCCTTGGCGGAGTCGGCGGCGGCCGGGGCCTGCGCCTGGTCCTGCGCCGGGGCGGCGGGCTTGGCGGCGGGCTTCGGGGCCGGCTTGACGGCCGGGGCGGCCGGGGCGGCCGGGGCGGCCTTCGCGGTGCTCGCGGCGGCGGAGGTGTCGACGGCGGCCGGGGCGCCGCCCGCGGTCAGGCCGGCCTGGACGGAGCACACGGGCCAGGCGCCGGGGCCCTGCGAGGCGAGGACCTTCTCGGCGACGGCGATCTGCTGGTCCTTGGTGGCCTGGTTGGCCTGCGGGGCGTACGAGGTGCCGCCGAAGGCGGCCCAGGTGCTGGAGGTGAACTGCAGGCCGCCGTAGAAGCCGTTGCCGGTGTTGATGCTCCAGTCGCCGCTGCTCTCGCACTGGGCGACCTTGTCCCAGGTGGCGACGGAGGCGGCGGAGGCGGTGCCGGAGGTGAGGCAGGGGATGGTGAGGCCGACGCCGGCGACGCCGAGGGCGGCGATCACGCGGCGGGTGCGGCTGGACAGGCGAGTGCCGTTGGTGGGCAGCATGAAGACGCGGTCCTCTCCCACGCCTGCGAGGTGAGCTGTCGGATTCGGGCCGGAGTTGCCCGGCCGCGCTGTGGCGCGGCTTCACCCCTAGCCCAGGACCGTTCCGTGGATCGGTCCGGGGCGACTTACCTGTGGGTCCCCCGCTCCTGCCGTGGTGCGTTTTCGCGCTTCCAGCGCACCCGACGGCAGGACTCGGCGTTGCGGATGTGCTGGGTCCGTGTGGTCACGAACGGGGAGCACGTTAAGCAGACTTAAGTACGAACTGCAAATACCTGTGATGCGCATCACGGATTATGGAAAGCCACCAAAACTTTCCTTCTCCAAGATCGAAAATGATCGTTTTCTCGCAATAAACCTGCGGATGTGCACAACTGGCAGGTTCTCAGGAATCGCATGACGGACGGTCATCCGATCGCAAACAATCACAGAACGGACATCTCGCGCATTCGGCTCTTAATTCCCTTACGCCGCAAGCCGAAAGGGCCCGGAGCGTGGTCGCTCCGAGCCCTTCCGTACGCGTTGTCGGCGGTTACTCGCCGGCGGCCTCCCCGGTCGCCCCGGAGGCCGTCCCGCCGGCCGCGTGGGCCGCGCGGGAGCCCTCGGAGGCGGCCTCCGCCGCCTCGGCCTCGGCCTGGGCCTGCGCGGCGGCCAGGGCCTCCGCGGACGGCGCCGGCAGCGCGGCCAGGTACAGCGAGGCGATGAGCTGGCCGACCGTCTGGTAGGCGCCGAGCGGCGCGGCGGACGGGCAGCCGGTCTCCTCGGCGGCCGTGGCGAGCAGCTCGGAGTCCGCCTCCGGGCCGATCACCAGCGGGGCCAGCGCGGGGCGCTGCGAGCCGGTCTCCTTGAGGTGCGCGACGGCGGCGGCGACCGAGCCGGGCACGTCGAGCGCGGCGGGGACGACCGGGACGGCCAGGCGGGCGGCCAGCAGCACGCCGGTGATGCCGGCGGCGGCCGCGGCGTCCTCGCCGCCGACGGTGGTCAGCACGACGCCGTCCGCGGCGGTCGCGATGGCGAACAGGCGGGCGCGGTCGGCGCGGGCCAGCCCGGCCTCGGACAGGCGGACGTGGACGGCCTCGGCCAGCAGCGGGTGCGGGCCCAGCACGTCGGTGACGTGCGCGCCGTACTCGGCGGCGAGTGCGTGGAGTTCGGGCAGGAAGTCGTGCGGGCCGGGCACCAGGGGTACCAGGATCGGTGCCGGGACGCCGGCCTCGGCGGCGGCCGCCAGCAGCTCGCCGATGCTGCGCTCGGTGCCGTCCGCGCCCTCGGTGCCGTCGCCGGGGAGGTAGCCCACCGCGGTCTGGACGCCGTTCTGCTCGCTGCGGACGATCGAGAGCAGCTCCTCGACGACCGAGCGGGACTCGGGCCCGGCGGTCGCGGGCACGGCGAGCACCAGGGCCGGGGAGCCGGACGGGATCTCGGGGCGCTCGGGGCGACGGTGGCGCCCCCGCGCACGGGAGCCTGGAGTGCGAACGGGCAGTGGCGCGCCCGGGATGGCTGCGGTGCTCATGGCGGAGATCGTAGGACATCGGCCCGTCAGGGCTGCAGTCGGCTGCCGTGCCGGTTTCGCGCGAGCGTGGTGTGCGCGGCGCGCGGAGCTCTCGCGTGCGCGGGTCGATGAGCGGTCATTAGGTCATATTCCGGACATACCTGGCCCAACCCCCGCGCGTCCGCCGGTATCTCCTGGAGACGTGTCCGGTGGGGCGTCACGTTGCACCCGTGGCGCGTGAGATGTCTCACAGTCGACGGGCGGTCTGACGGAGGGTCACGAGTGCGCGACTCCCGGCTTTCGAAGATCAACATTTAGCGGGGAGCCGCTCACGGCCGGTTATCGGAAGCGGGCCGGTTCGGTCGGCTATGTCCGTTTACGTACCGTCAGGAGAAGGGTCCGTGAAGAGTTCAGGTCGGCCGGTGAAAGGCCTCGTGCACCTGCACCGTCTCGTGCTGATGCACGTGCACAAGGGCTATCATCGCGTCAAGTGAGGCGTTGTGCCGGGCTGGTACGGGGCCGGCCCGTTCGTTCGGCGGGTGCCGGGGGCGCCGCGCTGGACCGCAACTCCGGGGCTCTTCGGGAGACTTCTATGCACGACTCGCACGAATCGCAGGAACTGGGCGGCTCGTACGGTCCCTACAACGGGATGGCCGCCACCGAGCTGGAGGGAGTGGTCTGGCAGAAGAGCCTGCACAGCAACTCCCAGGGCAACTGCGTCGAGTTCGCCGCGCTGCCGGGGGGCGACGTGGCGATGCGCAACTCGCGCTTCCCGGACGGTCCGGCGCTCATCTACACGCGGGCCGAGATCGCCGCGATGCTGTTGGGGGCCAAGGACGGGGAGTTCGACCACCTGTCCGCCTGACCGGACGTCCATCCGGCCGTTCACCGGGCCATCCGGCCGTTCACCGGGCCGTCCGGCCGCTTCACCGGACGTCCGTCGGTCCGGCCACGGCTCCGCACCAGGAGCCATCGGGGGGCCGTCGTGGGTGCTGACACCACGGCGGCCTTTGTCTTCTCCGCGGGCTCGGCCCCGCGGTCGTCCGCGCGGTTCGTCACGCGCTCGGTCACATGCTCGGTGGTGTGCCTCTTCGCGGGCTTCTCCACCGTCCGGTGCGCTGCTGTCCCGCGTAACGCTGCCCCGTGCACTGCTGTCCGGTGCACTGCTGTCCCGCGCACTGGCGGCCCGTCGGCCGTCGGGGGCGCACTGGTCGTCGCGGGTGCGCTGCGGGGGGCCGGTGGGTCTCCGGCGCGAGCCCGGCGAGGGCGAACTACCGCTTCTTCCCGGGGTTTCGGTCCTCCCGGGGTGTCCATCGATCCGGGGACGCGTGCCCGCGCTGCGGGGGTGCGTGCCCGTCCGCCGCTAGGCGGAGCGCCGGTGCCGGCCACCGAGTTCGGGGGTCGCGGCCTGCGCGTCGGCTTCGAACAGCGCCCAGACGACCTTGCCCCCGCCCAGCGGGTGCCAGCCCCAGGAGTGGCTGAACGAGTCCACCAGGTGCAGCCCGCGGCCGGATTCGGCCACGAAGTCCGCCTCCCGGGCGACCGGGCCGATGCTGCTCGGGTCGCTGACCGCGCAGACGATCTGCGGCGCGCGGTGCACGAGGCTTATTCGGATCGGCAGCCTGCCGTCACCACCGTGCTGTGTGGGAAAGTCGTACTCGCCCAGGGCGCCGCCCACCGGGTCGGGCCGTGCGCCGATCGCATGCCGCAGCGCGTTGGTCACGAGTTCCGACGCGACCAGCGCGACGTCGTCGAACAGCTCCATCAGCCCCCAGCGCTGCAGAGCGGTCCGGGCGAAGTCACGTGCGGTTCTGACGGCTTCGAAGCGAGGAGCGAGCGTACAGGTGACCACGTGGGGGTCAACCGCCAAAGCCGTACCGGTGCCCATGAAGAGCTCCTCCCATAAGGGGGCGGACACGGCTGGACCCGCCGGGGTCATGCCGGTCACCTCCGACTCGCTCGGCCGCACGGCCCCCTCCTCGACGAGGCGCGCGCGCACACGAAGGCCCGGTGGCGTGGGGGACGCTGCCGGGCTGGTGCACGGAGTCGCGCGTGGGGTCGACGCGGAGCCCGCGGGATTGCCAGGGATGTGCAGGTGCACGTGCACCATGGTCCTCTGCGCTCACTGCAGATGCAAGAGTCGATTCACGTGCAGTCGCACTATTGGCATATGCAAGCGCCGGATGCACGTGCATCCTGGTGTGTGGAGTGCAGAACTGATAGGAACATCCGTCAGTATCGGCACCGTGAGCGCTCAACTGATGGCAGACTGTGCGCTGTTTGCCCTAGGTGGAGGTTTCGACCGCATGACCACAGTTCAGCCGGGCGGCGGCTCGATGGTCCGCCGGATCCTCCTCGGCTCACAGCTGCGACGCCTGCGTGAGGCGCGCGGCATCACCCGCGAGGACGCCGGCTACGCGATCCGCGCCTCCGAGTCCAAGATCAGCCGCATGGAGCTCGGCCGGGTCAGCTTCAAGGAGCGCGACGTCGCCGACCTGCTCAGCCTCTACGGCGTGGACGACGGCCTGGAGCGGGAGGCCCTCCTCGGCCTGGTCCGCGAGGCCAACAAGTCCGGCTGGTGGCACAGCTTCAACGACGTGCTGCCGGGCTGGTTCCAGACCTACGTCGGCCTGGAGGAGGCCGCGCAGCTGATCCGCACGTACGAAGTGCAGTTCATCCCGGGACTCCTGCAGTCCGAGGAGTACGCGCGGGCGGTTTTCGGTCAGAGTCGGCCGGTCATCAGCGAGGAGGAGGTCGAACGGCGGGTCAGCCTCCGCCTGCGCCGCCAGAAGCTGCTGACCGAGGGCAACAACCCGCGCCTGTGGGCCGTCATCGACGAGGCCGCGCTGCGCCGCCCGGTCGGCGGGCCCAAGGTGATGCGCGGCCAGGTCCAATACCTGATCGACGTCGCCGAGCAGGCCAACGTCGTCATCCAGGTCATGCCGTTCCGCTTCGGCGCGCACGCGGGCGAGTCCGGCGCGTTCACGATCCTGCGCTTCCCGGAGCAGGACCTCGCCGACGTCGTCTACCTGGAGCAGCTCACCAGCGCGCTCTACCTCGACAAGCGGGACGACGTGGACGCCTACATCCAGGTCATGGAGCGCCTCTGCGTGGACAGCCTCACGCCCGAGCGCACCATAGACCTGCTCGCCTCGATCCTGAAGGAACGCTGAGCCTCCGCCCGGAGGGGCCTGGACGTCCGGGCCCGAACGGCCGGACCACGAGCCGTGCTTGCCCGCCGCCCGGACCGGCCGTCGGCGAGCACCGGCCGCCGGAGCATCCGCCGCCGCCCACCGGCCGTCAGCCGCGGGCCGGCGGCCGTTCGCGTTCCAGCGGCAGCGGCAGCGGCAGCTGTGGCTGTGGCAGCGGCTGCGGCGGGCGGCCCAGCTCCCACGGCAGGTCGTAGCGCCGGAACAGGTCGGCCCGGATCGGCGCCAGCGGCACCTCCGCGCCCGGCAGCAGGAGGCCGATACACCCGCCCATGAGCGCGCTGCGCAGCACCGCGTGCTCGGCGGCCGGATCCGGCGCGCCCCACTCCCGCAGCAGGCCCTGGAGGATCGCGCCGAGCTGCTGCTGCTCCGGGTCCTGGACGAAGGAGCCGGTGTCCGGGTCGAGGATCAGCGCCAGGTGGGAGCGCATCACCCGCGGGTGGTCGAGGGCGAGGCCGAGGACGGCGTCGATGGCGCGGGCCAGCCGGGCCTCGGGTGTCGCGTCCGGCGCGAGTTCGGCCAGGGCGTTGCTGAGCGACTGGTGCATCATCCGGTGCGTGGCGGACTGCATGAGCAGCCGTTTGCCGTCGAAGTAGTACGACAGCAGCCCGCGCGCGAGTCCGGCGCGCTCGGCGATGTCGCTCAGCGTGGTCCCGGCGTATCCGTGCTGGTCGACCAGTTCGACGGTGGCCCGCATGATGCGCCGGCGCGAGCGCTGACGCATTTCCTCATTGACCGAATCCCCGCGGGGTGCCATCGTGACAGCTCCGAACGTTCGTTGGCTCCCGGCCAATATACTGGGGGAGTCGACGGCCGATCCGTGGAACCGCGTTGACGAGCGGCGCACGGACGGCTGGTGCGGGGGCGGCCGTTACGAAGACGGCCGGCTCCACCAACACGGGGGTTTGGTGGAGCCGGCGGCAGTGCCTGGGGGGCGGACGTCCGCGTCGGCTCGACGCGGCGCGGTGTGGTGCGGTCCGCCGTTGTCCGGTGCGGGTCCGGTGCGGTCTCGCGTGGGCGGTTCGGCGTGGGCGGAAGCGGCGCGGGCGGAAGTGGTCAGCGCTCGGCCAGTACCTCGGCCCGGTCGGTGGGCCCGGATGCCCGTGACGTGTAGTCATAGTCCGGGACAGACACAGGAGTTGACTTCTTCCGGCGCTCCAGCAGTGCGCCCACGAGGGCGATCAGGAACCCGAGCAGCGCGACCGCCGTGACGAACAGCAGGGCCGGCCGGTAGCCGTCCAGCTGCGCCTGCGGGCTGTCGCCGCCGGCGCTCCCGGCGGTGATCATCGCGGTCGCACCGGCGAGCACGACGGCGGTGCCGACCTGGATCGCCGTGTTGACCAGGCCCGAGGCCAGGCCCTGCTCCTCGTCCGCGACGCCGTCGGTGGCGGCGATGTTCACGGAGGGGAAGGCGAGCGCGAAGCCGACGCCGAGCAGCAGCATCGACGGCAGCACCAGCGCGGGGTAGGAGCTGTGCTCGTCCAGCCGCAGGAACAGTGCGAACGCCGCGGTCAGCGACAGGACGCCGATGGGCAGCAGCCGGCCGGTGCCGAAGCGGTCCACGATCGGGCCCATGAACGGCGCGGACAGCGCGATGAACGCGCCGGCCGGCAGCAGCCCGAGCGCCATCTCCAGCGCCGACCAGCCGAGCAGGTGCTGGAGGTAGAGCGTCACGATGAACTGGAAGCCGCCGTAGGCGCCGGTCATCGTGAAGGCGATCACGTTGGCCCGGGCCACCGCGCCGTTGCGGAAGATGCCGAGCCGGACCAGCGGGTGGGCGGCGCGGCTCTCGGTCACCAGGAACGCGGCCGCCAGGGCGGCGACCACGGCGAACGAGCCGAGTGTGCGCAGGCTGAGCCAGCCGGCACCCTGCGCCTCGGTGACGGTGAAGACGAGCAGCAGGACGGTGAGCGTGCCGGTGATCGCGCCGAGGACGTCGTACCCGCCCTTGGCGCGCTCCTCGACCGGGCGGGGGAGCAGGCGGACGGCGAGCAGCAGGGCGATCAGCGCGACCGGGACGGGCATCAGGAACGTCCAGCGCCAGCCGACCGAGGTGAGCAGGCCGCTGAGCACGAGACCGAGCGAGAAGCCGCTGGCGGCGCAGGTGGTGTAGATGGACAGCGCCCGGTTGCGGGCGGGGCCCTCCGGGAAGGTCGTGGTGATGATCGACAGGCCGGCCGGGGCGGTGAACGCGGCGGCGGTCCCCTTGAGGAAGCGGGCGGCGATCAGCAGTCCGCCGTCGTCGACCAGTCCGCCGAGCAGGGAGGCGGCGCCGAAGACGCCCAGGGCGACGAGGAACACCCGGCGGCGGCCGAGCAGGTCGGCCGCCCGTCCGCCGAGCAGGAGCAGGCCGCCGTAACCGAGCACGTAGCCGGAGACCACCCATTGCAGGGTCGAGGTGGAGAGGTGCAGTTCGGAGCCGATGGACGGGAGGGCCACTCCCACCATGGAGACGTCCAGGGCGTCCAGGAAGATCGCGGCGCAGAGGACGAACAGGGTGCCCCAGAGGCGGGGGGTCCAGGCCTGTCCGCCGGTTGACGGTGCGTCGGGTGACGTGACGGTCGCGGTGGTCATGGGGAGGAGACTACATGCACGTGCAATCAATGCAAGTGAATAAGATGTAAACGCATAAGTTGCGGTGGCGGTGGTAGGGTGGCGCCGTGGCTGAACTCGACTCCCCGGCGGAGGCCGGTCTCGTCGCGCAGTGGCGCGAACTGCTGGCCCGGCACGCCGAGACCTCCTGTGCGCTCGACCGCGAGCTGGGCGAGAAGCACGGGCTCGGGATGAGTGAGTTCGAGGTGCTGGAGCGCCTGGTCGAGGGCTGCTCGGTGGACCGCAGCCACCGGCTCCGGGTCCAGGAGCTCGCCGACGTCGTCCACCTCAGCCAGAGCGCGCTGTCCCGCCTGATCGGCCGGCTGGAGAAGGCGGGACTGGTGACGCGCGAGATGTGCGTGGACGACCGCCGCGGCATCCTGATCGTCCTCACGGACGAGGGGCGTGAGCGCTACCGGCAGGCCCGTCCGCTCCACCGCGACGTGCTTGCGCGCACGCTCGGCGATGAGGTCACTGGCCCGTGTGAGGCGTGATGCTGACGGTTCGTCAGCAGATTTCCCAGCAGGTTCGTCAGCAGGTTCTTCGGCAGGTTCTTCGGCGGTCCTGAGGGTCCGGCGGGGCGATGGGGCGTCTGGCTAGAACTGCGAGACGAGTCCCGGAGCGGCGGCCAGCAGCACGACGGCCACGGGCGCGGCGAGCGCGGCGACGGTGAGTTGGAGCCGGTGCGGAACGGACAGCCGGGGGCGGCCCGCGAGCAGGCGGTCCACCCGCTTCGGGGACTGCGCGAGGCCCGGCGGACAGGAGCCGAACACCCCGCGGCCCAGGTTGAGTTCGGCCAGCGCAAGGGCGGTGGTGTGCCGTCCGTGCCGACGGGCCGCACGGTCGTCGGCCGCCAGCTCGACCAGCTCGCCGACCTGGTCCCGGAAGGTGCTGAACACCCGGACCCCCGGGAACCCGGACGCAAGTGCCTGGGCGGCCTGCGCGAGCCAGTCGTGCCGGGCACGCACGTGCCCGCGCTCGTGACTCAGTACGGCCGCCAACTCCCGTGCGGTCAGCTGCTGGAGGGCGCCCGTGGTGACCACCAGCCGGGAGTTCGGGCCGGGCAGCGACCAGGCCTCCGGCCGGACGTTCTCCAGCACCACCAGGCGCTCCCGGCGGCTGCGGGCGGCCGCGATGGCCTCCGGCAACTCGGGAGCGCGGTCGGAGAGTTGAGCGTGACGGTGGTTGCGCAGAGCCTTCGCCGAACGGACCTCACGGGTGACCGCCAGCACCGTCTGCAGCCCGCCCGCGGCCAGCACCGCCGCGCAGAGCCGGCCCCAGCCTTCGGCGTCCTGGAGCCCGTACGCCGCCTCCACCCCGTGCGGCGCGCCGGCGAACACGAGTGCGCGCAGTTCGGGCAGCGCGGCCGAGGCGGCCAGGACCAGGCTCAACGCGCAGCACAGCAGGACGGCTACGACCAGGCACTGCCATGCCAGCAGCGCCAGCACGGGTTCGCGCTCCACCCAGCGGGCCCGGGCGAGCAGCCGGGGCACGGCGGTGGAGAGCAGTAGGCCGAGCAGCAGCAGGCCGATCAGGGCAGTCATCGCATGGGCTCCCCGAGTGCGCACGGAGCGCGACAACGCGCTCCTCGCCAACCTATGCGCTGGCGACGTCCGGTGGAACGGCTTTCGGGCGGCCAGTGACCAACGCCACGCGGGCCCGGGGACCTTGGTCCCGGGTGTGGCTCGGCCAGGGTGCGTGGGGTGGGGGTTGGGGCGGCGGGTGGGGTGGGGTGGGGGACGGGCGTCGGGGACGGGCGTTGGGTGTGGGTGTTGGGCGTGGGCGTCGGGGGCGGGCAAGGTCACATGGTCAGGAGCATCGCGAACATCCCGATGCCCATGGTGAGCCGGCAGGCCTGCGGGAGGCCCGCCGTTCCGACGGTGACGCTTCCGCCGGGGGCGTGCAGGAGCCGGGTGCCGGCCCAGAGGGAGTAGGCGCCGAAGTACACCAGCAGCGCGCCGGTGAGCAGCGGGGCGCCGGTGCTCGGGGCGTGGTGGTGATGGCCGGGGGAGGCGGTCATGGCGAGGGCTGCGTAGGTCATGGCGAGGCCGCCGATCGCGTGGTGCAGCCGGTGTCCGCGGCGGTCCGGGGTGCCGGCGGCGGCGAGCAGGAAGAGGGCTGCGGGGACGCCGAACAGCCAGGCCCAGACGGGCGCCGGGACGGCGGCGCCGGTGACGGCCATTCCGGCCATGCCGAGCCCCATCAGCGCTTCGGCGGCGTCGGTTTCCCGGGCGAGAAGCCGTCGGGCGCCCGTCGGGTGGGTGGTGGAGGGCGCCGGTGCGCAGGTGGTGTGCGGTGCGTGCGGGGCTCCGGGGGCTCCCGGGGCATACCGGAGGCGGGTCAGGCAGTAGGCCCCGGCGGTGGCGGTGAGGAGGGCGAGGAGCCAGTTGACCAGCGTGGGTCCGTGCAACGGCGGCCTCCTGGGGTGACGGGAGGACGGCGAACAGCGAACAGCTGACAGGTTTCAGATAACAGATAACGAAATCTGTCATCTGAAACCTGTCAGCTGTTCGCCGCCACCCGTACTCTGCGGCGTTCGTCCTGTCCACGATCACCGCTGCCGCTCCCGGGAGGCCAGGGCGCGTGCAGGGGCGCACGGTGGTGACCAGCGGAGTGCGTTCCTGCGAGCGCCCTATGCCTGCCTCAACAAGCCCCCAGCCAGACCTCGCCAGATCTCGCCGGACCCCGCCACCCTGCCGCCGCCACCCCGCCGGAATCCACCTGCCGGAGCCCGCCCCCGTGCGTCCCGTCTCAGCCCTGAAGCCGCCCCGAGGCAACGATCCGGCTGAGGAACCGCCGGGTCCGCTCCTCCCGCGGATCGCCGAACACCTGCTCCGGCGGCCCCTGTTCGAGCACCACCCCGCCGTCCAGGAAGCAGACCTGGTCGGCCACCTCGCGCGCGAACCCCATCTCGTGCGTCGACAGGACCATCGTCATGCCCTGTTCCTTTAGATCGCGCACCACCGACAGCACCTCCCCGACGAGCACCGGGTCGAGCGCCGCCGTGATCTCGTCGAGCAGCAGCAGCCGCGGCCCGGTGGCCAGCGCCCGCACGATGGCGACGCGCTGCTGCTGCCCGCCGGAGAGCCGGTCCGGGTACTCCTTCGCCTTGGCCGCCAGCCCGAGCCGGTCCAGCAGCTCCAGTGCCTTCGCCTCCGCCTCGGCCCGCCCGAGCCCGTGCACCCGGCGCGGCGCGAGCGTGATGTTCTCCAGCACCGTCATGTGCGGGAACAGGTTGTAGGCCTGGAAGACGACACCGATCCGGCGCCGGACGGCGTCCTCGTCCGTCCGCGGGTCGGTGATGTCCTCGCCGTCCAGGAAGATCGCGCCGTCGTCGACGCCCTCCAGCAGGTTCACGCACCGCATCAGCGTGGACTTGCCCGAGCCGGACGCCCCGATCAGCGCCGTCACCGAGTGCTCGGGCACGGCGAGGTCGACGTCGCGCAGCACCACCTGTGAGCCGAAGGTCTTGCGCACCGACTCCAGCCGCAGCACGTCCGCTCCGGCGCCCACCGGGTCCCCGCCCACACCCCTCGCACTGCTCGTACTGTTAGTACTGCTCGCCCCGCTCACACCGCACCTCCCTGGACCTGCCGACGGTTCATGCGCGCGGTCAGCCAGTCGGCGAACCGCGTGAGCGGAATGGTCAGCACGATGAACACCAGCCCCGCGACCAGGTACGGCGTGTAGTTGAACGACCGGGACGCGATGATCTTCGCCGCGTAGACGGCGTCGATCGCCCCGCCGATCGAGACGAGCCCGGTGTCCTTCTGCAGGCTGACCAGGTTGTTGATCAGCGGCGGCACCACCCGCCGCACCGCCTGCGGCAGCACGACGTACCGCATCGCCTGCGCGTTGGTGAGCCCGAGCGAGCGCGCCGCGGCCCGCTGGCTCGGGTGCACCGACTCGATCCCCGCGCGGAACACCTCGGACACGTACGCCGAGTACGTCAGCACCAGCGCCGCCCCGCCGAGCAGCAGCGGATCGGTGGTCACCCCGGTGAGGCGCAGTGCCGGCACCCCGGTGATCATCACCAGCAGGCAGATGATCATCGGCAGCCCGAGGAAGAAGTCCACGTACGCGGTGGCCAGCAGCCGGACCGGCAGGAACACCGGACCGCGCAGGGTCCGGAGCACTGCCAGCAGCAGGCCGAACACCAGGATCAGCACGCCGCAGCCGAGCATCAGCTCCAGGTTGAGCCGGAGCCCGGTCAGGACCTCGGGCAGCGCCTGCCGGGCGTAGTCGAGGTTGAAGAAGGTCCGTCGAGTCACCTCCCAGCCGGGGGAGTTGACGATGAGCAGGTACAGCACGACGGCCGTCAGCAGCGTCGACGAGCCCGCGATCAGGGCCGAACGCCGGGTCCGCCCGCGGCGGTAGGCGTCCCGGGCGAGCCGGCGCTCGGACGGACGGTAACCGTCGTCCTCCCCGCCGCCGGGCGCACCGTCGTCCCGCGCGCCCGCCTCCCGGCCCGCCGCGCCGTCGGCCCCGACACCCCCGCCGACCTCGACGCCGCCACTGGCCTCGATGCCGCCGCTCACTTCAGCACCGGTGCCGAGACGGCGTCGGACAGCCACTGCTTCTCCAGCTTCGCGAGCGTCCCGTCCGCCCGCAGCGCGTCCACGGCCTGCGACACGCAGCCGGTGAGCCGGGAGCCCTTGTCCAGCACCAGTCCGAACTGCTCGCCCTGCGACGCGCTCTCGAACTGCCCCACCACCTGAGCCTCCGGCACCTCGGCGCCGGTGATGTAGAAGGCCGTCGGCAGGTCGACCACGAGCGCCTCGACCTGGCCGTTCTTCAGCGCGGCCTTGGCCAGGTCGTTGGAGTCGAAGACGGCCGGCCGGGTGCTCGGCTTGATGGTGTCGGTGATGGTGTCGAGGCTGGTCGTGCCCACCTGCGCGCCGAGCTTGGCGCCCTTGAGGTCGGCGATGCTCTTCGCGCTCGCGGCCTTGGAGTTCTTGAGCGCGATGACGGCCTGCCGGACGTCGTAGTAGCCGGAGGAGAAGTCGACCGCCTGCTTGCGCTCGGCGCTGATGGACACCTGGTTGACGTCGAAGTCGAAGTCCTTCGGGCCGGGCGAGGTGGCCTTGTTGAACGGGGCCACCACCCAGGTCACCTTCTCCTTGGGGTAGCCGAGCTTGTCGGCGACCGCGTAGGCGACCGCGGACTCGAAGCCCTTGCCGTTCTCCGGCTTGTCCTCGGAGAACCACGGGTCGTACGCGGGCTTGTCGGTGCCGATCGTCAGCGTGCCGGCGGTCCGGGTCGCCAGCGCCCCCGGCGCGCAGCCGGCCGATGTGCCCGACGCGCCCGCGCCCGCGCCCGCGGCCCCGTCGGTCTTGGCGTCCTGCGGCGCGCACGCGGTCAGCGCGGCGGCGGCCGCCAGCAGCGCGGCGACGGGGAGGGCGGCGGACTTGCGGAAGCCGGGGCGGAGACGGAGGTCGGTCATGGCAGGGCTCCAGGGAAGGAAGGCCGGGCAGGACAGGAGATGCGGCGGCCGGGGCCGGAGGCGGCCGCGGACCCGGCGGGTCACTTCCCCCGGTGGCGGCGCCGGAACACACGCGGCATGGTCGGCGTACGGGCCCGCGTCCGCGGCGCCCTCCGCGCCTGATCGGCGGATCGGCGAGCGAGCGGATCGGCGGATCAACGACAGCAGCGGCGGCGACAGCAACAGCCGCGCGTGCCACGGCAGGCGTGACAACGAGAGGGCACCCGGAACAGGCCGTCGTGCCGCTCGGTCATCGTGATCACCGCCGGGAGCATGGCGGGAGGTTCGCATCCCGACGGCGCCCGTGTCCAGAACATCCACCGCGGCGTCCACATGCCGGACATCCGGTCGCGGCGTCCCCGAAACCCCCCACCACCGGAGGTTCTCCGATCGGAGCCCCCTTGAACAGGAGAACCTTTCGTATCTATGGTGTCTCCATCGAAAACCTCCTGTCGAAGTGAGTCCACGATGCAGAATCTTTCGCCAAGGCTCGCTGTGGCGGCCGACGCCCCGGTCTCGACCCTCGCCGGCCACCCGGCGTGGCTGCGCCTGAAGGAGGCCGTCGAGACCCTTCGCCCGCTGCAGTCCAAGGACGGCTCGATCGACCTGGCCGCCGTCCAGCGGCACACGGTCGATCCGCTGGTCGCCACGGTCCGCAGCGCGGTCGCCGAGCTGGCCCCGCTGTTCCCGCACGACGAGGCCTACCTGGCCGCCGTCGACGCGGACCTAGCCAAGTGGGCCGACACCGGCTACCGGGAGCCCGACTTCCTGGACTCGCTGCTCGCCTTCCAGCCCGCCGACCAGCGCGTCGACGGCCTCGAGCACCTCGTGGTCTTCCCGATGTACACGCAGAACGGGAACCCGGACCGCAACCTCGAAGCCGTCCTGCTGCGCGTCGTGTGGCCCGACTGGCTGGCCGAGCTGGAGCGCACGCGCTTCGACAACCCGATGTTCGTCCCGATCACCTTCACCGACTTCACGGCCGGGTACGACACCAACTCCGCCGTCCTCTTCCCCGAGACGGTCGCCGTGCGCAAGGCGCCGGAACGTTTCACCTGGGGCGGCATCTTCTGCGACCGCGAGGCCGCCCGCTTCCGCGCCGTCACCACCAGCGCCGTCCAGCAGCTCGGCCTGGCGATCCCGGACGACGCCGAGGGCCTGCTCAAGGACCAGGCGCGCGCGCAGGAGACCTTCGTCCTGTGGGACCTCGTCCACGACCGCACCCACAGCCACGGTGACCTGCCGTTCGACCCCTTCATGATCAAGCAGCGCAGCCCGTTCTGGATGTACGGCCTCGAAGAGCTCCGCTGCGACCTCACCACCTTCAAGGAGGCGGTGCAGCTGGAGGCCGAGGGCAACAAGCACGCCCGCGACGTCCAGTACGCGATCCTCTTCGACCGCCTGTTCCGCTTCCCGGTCAGCGGCGACCGCGTGCGCAACTACGACGGCATGGGCGGCCAGCTGCTCTTCGCCTACCTGCACAAGAACGACGCGCTGCGCTGGCGGGACAACCGCCTCACCATCGACTGGGACCGCGCCCCGCAGGTCACCAACGAGCTCTGCGCCGAGATCGAGACCCTGTACCGCGACGGCATCGACCGGCCCAAGCCGGCCCACTGGATCGCCGCCTACCAGCTCGTCTCCCGCTACCTCACCCCGCACCCGGCCTCCACGTGGGCGAAGGGCGCCGACGCGCTGCCGCTCGACATCACCGACGGCAAGGCGCTCAACAAGGCGCTGTGCGACGCGGTGCTCCCGGACGAGTTCCCGCTGAGCATGTTCTACGAGGCCCTGTCCAAGAAGCTCGGCGGCGTCATCGCCGCCACCGCCGGCATCACCGGCAACGGAACCAAGGGAGTCGCCGCGTGACCACCACCCCCAACGCCCCGCTGGCCGGCAAGGTCATCGCCGTCGCCGGAGCCAGTGGCCCGGCCGGCCAGGCCGTGCTGCGCCGCCTGACCGCCGACGGCGCCACCGTGATCGGTGCCGACATCGACCCGGTCCGGCTGGAGAGCGCCCTCGACGCCACCCGCGTCGCCGTGCGCGGGGCGAAGGTCAGCGGCCAGGTGATCGACCTGCTCGACCCGCAGGAGGTCCACGACTGGGCCGACCACCTGGAGGCGGAGCACGGCCACGTCGACGGCCTGTTCCACCTGGTCGGCGGCTGGCGCGGCAGCAAGACGTTCTTCGACACCCGCCTCGACGACTGGGACTTCCTGCACGACACCGTCGTGCGGACCCTCCAGCACACCTCGCTGGCCTTCCAGCCCGCGCTGGTCCGCAGCCCCGCCGGCCGGTACGCGATGGTCTCCGCCGCCGCGGCCCACAAGCCCACCGCCGGCGGCGCCGCCTACGCGGCCGCCAAGGCCGCCACCGAGGCGTGGACCCTCGCCATGGCCGACTCCTTCAAGAAGGAGACCACCTCGGCCGACGGCGAGCCCACCGCCGCAGCTGCCATCCTGGTGATCAAGGCGCTGGTCAGCCCGGAGATGCGGGCCGAGAAGCCGGACGCGAAGTTCGCCGGCTTCACCGACACGGCCGACCTCGCCACTCACCTGGCGGGCCTCTGGGACCGCCCCGCAGCAGAACTGAACGGACAGCACCTGTGGCTGACAGCCCGATGAACGACTCCACCCGCACGGACGCGGTACGGCGGCACGACCCCGCCGTCCGCGGCTTCGCCAGCGACAACTACGCCGGCGTGCACCCCGAGGTCCTCGCCGCGATAGCGCTCGCCAACGGTGGCCACCAGGTCGCCTACGGCGAGGACGACTACACGGCGCACCTGCAGGACGTCTTCCGCCGCCACTTCGGCGAGAAGGCCGAGGCCTACCCGGTCTTCAACGGCACCGGTGCCAACGTGGTCGCCCTCCAGGCGCTGCTCCCGCGCTGGGGCGCGGTCGTCTGCGCCGAGTCCGCCCACATCAACGTGGACGAGGGCGGCGCCCCGGAGAAGATGGGCGGCATCAAGCTGCTCACCGTCCCCACCCCCGACGGCAAGCTCACCCCCGAACTGCTCGACCAGCAGGCCTGGGGCTTCGGCGACGAGCACCGCGCGCAGCCGCTCGCGGTCTCCATCACCCAGAGCACCGAGCTCGGCACCCTCTACACCGCCGACGAGATCCGCGCGATCACCGAGCACGCCCACCAGCTCGGCATGCTCGTCCACGTCGACGGCTCCCGCCTGGCCAACGCCGCCGCATCGCTCGGCCTGCCGCTGCGCGCCTTCACGACGGACGTCGGCGTCGACGTGCTGTCGTTCGGCGGCACGAAGAACGGCCTGCTGTTGGGCGAGGTCGTCGTGGTGCTGAACCCCGAGCGGGTCCGCAACATCAAGTACCTGCGCAAGACCTCGATGCAGCTCGCGTCGAAGATGCGCTTCGTCTCCGTGCAGTTCGAGGCGCTGCTCTCCGGCGACCTCTACCTGCGCAACGCCGGCCATGCCAACGCCATGGCCAGCCGCCTGGAGGCGGCCGTCCGGAAGATCGACGGCGTCGAGATCGTGCGCCCGGTCCAGGCGAACGCGGTCTTCGCGATCCTCCCGCGGGACGTCAGCGAGCGGCTGCAGAAGCGGTACCGCTTCTACTTCTGGAACGAGCACACCGGCGAGGTGCGCTGGATGTGCGCCTTCGACACCACCGAGGCCGACATCGACGCCTTCGCGGCGGCCATCGCCGAGGAGATGGGCCGCGTCTGACGGCGCTCCACCAGCGGATCGTCCCGTCCTGCGACAGCAGGGCGGGACGATTTGCACGGGGCGCCTCCGGCCCCGTACAGTTCCGGAGTCGCCGCGGGAGACCGGGGCAACGAAAGCGGAAAGCAAATCCGATGAATGAAACTCCGGAAAACGGAGCGGAAAACATCTGATAAGCTGGAAACACGAAAGAACGAAGCGCCCGGAGGGCCCGCTGGAAGGCGGCTCGAAGGAAGCGTCCGTTCCTTGAGAACTCAACAGCGTGCCAAAAGTCAACGCCAGATATGTTGACATCCCCGGCCTCGATCACTTGATCGGGGTTGGAGATTCCTTTTGAAATAACACTAGCGAGGACGCAGTGCGCGGGACCACCCTATTCCGGTGGTTGCCGTGCCGCTCTTTCGTGGAAAGCATTCACGGAGAGTTTGATCCTGGCTCAGGACGAACGCTGGCGGCGTGCTTAACACATGCAAGTCGAACGGTGAAGCCCTTCGGGGTGGATCAGT